>JAPLSK010000308.1 GCA_026398675.1 bacterium
CATCGCAACCTGGGGGGAGAGTCAGGATGAGGCATAAAAAACGGCGGGGACTAAAGTCCCCGCCCTACATTTAACGTATCCAGGTCCTCAACCAGCCCCCCAACCGGCGGCCCGTGGAAGGGCCGCCCTACATTAAGCGAAACCGACCTCTCAACCGTCGCGGCGGACGGTTTGGACGAGCTCGCCGTCGGGGCCGTAGATGTTCGCGATGAGCGGCGCATGGCCGACGGCGTGTGTGGCGCAGGCGTGGCACGGGTCGTAGGGCCGGAAGGCCATCTCGACCATGTTCAACAGGCCGTCGTCCACCTTGCCGCCCTTGATGACGGCCTTGGCCGCCTTCTCCACACTCATGGCCATGGGGGCGGCGTTGTGGTTGGTGGCCACGATGAGGTTGACCCGCGTCAGGATGCCGTCGGGGTCGGTCCAGTAGTGGTGGATGAGCGTCCCGCGCGGCGCCTCGACGATGCCCACGCCCTCGGACGGGGTTTTGGTCGGGAGGTTGCGGATGTCGTCGGAGGTGATTTCTTCGTCCTCCAGGAGGGTGACCATCTCCTCGGCGGCCTGGAGCGCCTCGACGAGACGGGCCCAGTGGAAGGCCAGGGTGTTGTGGGCCGGCTTGCCGCCCAGGGTGGCGAAGAGCTTGTCGTGGTGCTCCTGGGCCTTGGGGGTGCGCATGCCCTCGGCGGCGTTCAGACGGGCCAGCGGGGCCACGCGGTAAACGCCGGACTCGGGGCCGTCAACGAAGCCCTTCCATCCGACTTTTTTCAAAAACGGGAAGGTGATGTAGCTCCACGGCTCGACGTGCTCGGAGATGTGGTCGGTGTACTCGCGCGGCTCGAAGAGGGTGAACTCCTTGCCCGCGGGGTCCACCACGCGGACCCGCCGCTCGTAGAAGTCCACGTTCTTGTTGTCGTCCACCAGGCCCATGTAGTAGGTCTTGTGGGTGTAGCCGTCGGAGAGGATGAGGTCCACGTAAGCCTTGTTCGCCAGGACGATGTCGGCGAAGGCCGCCAGGGCGAACTCGGCGAAGCCGACGGCCTCCTTGGCCACCTCGAGGAACTGCTTGCGCTCGTCCTCGTTTATGCCGCGGGAGACGCCGCCGGGGAGACCGAAGACGGGGTGAATCACCTTGCCGCCGATGGTCTGGATGATGTTGCGGGTCTCGCGGCGGATTTTGATGAGCTTGCCGGCTACCTCGAGGCCGACCTTGCCGATGACGCCGAGGATGTTGCGCTCGGCGGCGGGGGCGGTGGGGCCGACGATGAAGTCGGGGCCGCCCAGGAAAAAGAAGTGCAGGTTGTGGTCCTCGAAGTAGAAGGTGTTGTAGACGAGCCGGCGGATGAGCCGGGCCGCCCGGGTCGGCTCCACGCCCCACAGGTCGTCCAGGCACTTGGTGGAGGCCATGTGGTGGGCGGTGGGGCAGACGCCGCAGATGCGCTCGGTGATGCGGGGCATCTCCTCGGAGGGGCGTCCGATGCAGAAGGTCTCGAAGCCCCGGACCTCGGGCACCTGGAAGAAGGCCCGCTCGACGTCCCCGGCGTCGTTCAAGAATATCTCGATTTTGCCGTGGCCCTCGAGGCGGGTTATCGGATTGATGGTGACCCGTGTGCTCATTATCCCTCACTCCTTGGAAGCCCGCGCTTGAGGATCGAGCTGGGCAGGCTGAATCGGTAAAGGGTTCCGGCCGGGTCCACCATGGCGGCGGCGGCCGCTGCAGCGTCTTCCTCCGTCAGGGCACTCCCGGCGGAGGCGATGGCGGACAGGAGCTTGGTCCCCTGATCCAGGGCCTCGGGCGGCGGCCCGAAGCAGCCGCGGCAGGGCATGTTGGCGCTGATGCAGCGCTCGCCGCAACCTCCCCGAGTCGCCGGACCCAGGCAGACGAAGCCCTGCGCCAGGTAGCACTCCTTGGGGTCGGGCTGGCTGGTGGCCACCCGCTTGAACTCCGCGATGGTGATTTTCTCCGGCTTGGTCTCGTTCAGGGGGCAGGTCTCGCAGAGCGACTTCGACGGCGCCAGGACCGACCCCTTGGGCGGCAGCTCCCCCTTGAGGATGGCCAGGACGGCGTTCAGGATGAGGTTCGGCGGGGGCGCGCAGCCGGGGAGGTAGTAGTCAACGTCTATCACCTCGTCGAGCCGCTTGACGCTGTTCCACACCGCGGGGAGCTCGAGGTCGTAGCCGTCAACGTTGGAGTGGGTCTGGGGCCGGACCTTGTCCGGGTTGTCCACGGTGATCGAGGTCTCGTACTTGTTGCGGAAGAGGTCCTCGGCGGTGGAGAGGTTTATCAGGCCGGGGATGCCGCCCAGGTGTGAGCAGGCGCCGAAGGCCACGATGAGCCCGCTCTTTTCGCGCAGGAGCTTGACCCACTCCTCGTGCTCGGAGAGGCGCACCGCGCCGTTGATGAAGGTTACGGCTATCTCGCCGCGCTTCCAGGCTTTCGCGTCCTTCAGCTTGAAGTCCAGGGCCACCGGCCAGAGGGCGATGTCCACGGCCTCGACGACCTTGAGGATGTCCTCGGCCAGGTCCACGACCGCCTCCTCGCAGCCGCCGCACGCGCCGCACCAATAAAACGCTACCTTGGGCTTTGCCATCTTAATAGAACCTTCCCGATCCCTCCCGGGGGAGGGGCACGTTATGGTTTCTTCCAAAAAGCTCTGCGACCCTAACGAGACCGGGCGACGGCGCCTAGGTCACCGCTTCGGTGATGGCCCGGGTCCGCTCGGCCCAGTTCAGGGGTCCCAGTTCCTTGACCCGGGCGGTAAAGTCGCGGATGGTATCGGCGAAGAGGTTGCCCTCCGAGGCCGAAATCCAGCGCAGCCAGACGCGGTCGGGCTCGATGCCGAACTGGCCCAGGAGCTTTACCAGCATCGGATAGCGGCGCATGGTCCGGTAATTGCCCACGTCGTAGTGGCAGTCGCCGGGGTGGCAGCCGCCGATGAGCACCCCGTCGGCGCCGTCGGCGAAAGCCTGGACGATGAAGGTGGGGTCCACGCGGCCGGAGCACATGACCTTGATCGGGGTGAGGTTGGGCGGGTACTTTATCCGGCTGATGCCCGCCAGGTCCGCGCCGGTGTAAGTGCACCAGCGGCAGAGGAATCCCACCAGCTTGGGCTCGAAGGTCTCGTCAGCCATTCTTTGACTCCCGGTGCAGTTGACGGGAAGGGTTTCCCGGTAATCCGCTTTTTACGGGGGTACTCCCCCGGGGAAACGTCGCGGGGGCATCCGAAGACGGGAAGGGTCTCCCGGTAATCCTCTTTTTTTACTTTGACACCGCTGCCGACGGGGTTGGAATTGTTCCGCCGGGGACCGCTTGGGTCATTCCTCCATGGACCGGCGCACCCGTTTCAGCCTGTAACGCGCTCCCAGCTTCCGTGGACCGGCGCACCCGTTTCAGCCTGTAACACGCCCCTAACCGTCGGGGGCAGAGGGTGGCGGCTTTTGAGTTCGCTCCCGGCCTTCAAGACCGCTTTCAGCCGATCGTGACCGTCGGACGCGGAGGGGGGTGACTAACTCAGCCGCTCCCGGCCTTCAACATCCACCCTAGCCGACGGAAATGGCAGTTTAAGATTCCCGCTACCGTGCCTCTCAACCGCCGACCGGGCGTTCCGCCCCGGCTACAATCCGCCCCAGGCGTAGGGAACAACCCACTCCCGCACCCATGCGGCCATCTCCCCGCGCACCCCCCGACCGGCGGGGACTTAGAGCATGCCCAGGACCTCGGCCAGAATCTGCACGTCCTCGTAGCCCTGCTGGCCGGCGGCGCCGGATGGGCAGCCCGCCACGCAGGTCCCGCAGCCCTTGCACAGCTCCTCGGTCACCACGGAAACCTTCTTCACGGTGTCGAAGGCGATGGCGAGGTAGGGGCAGTTCTGGATGCAGAGCTTGCAGCCGCTGCAGAGTTCCTCGTCAATGGAGGATTTGATGGGCTCGAGGACGACCTTTCCCTTGTCGAGGAGTGAGAGCGCCGCCGCAGCCGCCGCCGCGCCCTGGGCCACCGAGTCGGGGATGTCCTTGGCCCCCTGGCAGGTGCCGGCGATGTAGATGCCGTCCGTGGCAGTGTCCACCGGGGCCAGCTTGGGGTGCTTCTCCAGGAAGAACTGGCCCTGCATGCAGGAGAGGTGGAGGGTCTTGGCGACCTTGTCGGCGTCGGCCCGGGGCTTCAGGCCGCCGGAGAGGATGACCATGTCCACGGGGATGCGCCGGGTTCCGCCCAGGAGGGTGTCCTCGGCGACGACCACCAGCCGGCCCTTCTCGTCGGGGGTCTCCCAGGCGTCGGTCACCTCGGCCGCCTTGCCGCGGATGAAGTGCACGCCCTCGGCGAGCAGGCGCTTGTAGAACTCCTCGTAGCCCTTGCCGAAGGCGCGCATGTCTATGTAGAAGTTGTAAACCTCGGCCGGGGTGTGGTCCTTGACCAGGAAGGCGAATTTCAACGAGTACATGCAGCAGACGCGGGAGCACCAGGCGTTGTGGTTCTCGTCGCGGCTGCCGATGCAGTGGAGGATGGCCACCGCTTTCGGCTCGCGGCCGTCGGCGGTGAGGATGTGCCCCTCGGTGTACCCGCTGGCGTTGCAGAGCCTTTCGAACTCGAGGCCGGTGAGCACGTCGGGGAAGCGCTCCCAGCCGTACTGCGGCGTCTCGCGCACGTCGAAGGGCTCGAAGCCGGTGGCGACGATGATGGCGCCGACGTCCATTTCGAGGATGGTGTCGGTCATGGAGTGGTCTATGGCCTTGGCCTCGCAGGCTTCCACGCAAATCCGGCAGTCGGAGCAGCCGGCGCAGACCAGGCAGCGTTTGGCCTCCTCGACCGCCTGCTCCTGGGTGAAGGCCATCTCGACCTCCTCCAGGGAGATGCCGGCGTCGGGGTTCGTCGGGATGCGCTGCCTCGCCTTCTTCGGCCTCTCGGGACGGTGCACGTCGTCCATGAGGGGCAGCTCCTGCGGCCGGTGCTTGGTGGTGCGCATGACGTCGAGGTCCTCACCCCGGAGGAAGAGGTCCACGGCCTTGGCGGCCTTGCGGCCCGAGGCCATCGCCTCGACCACCGTGCTCGGGCCGGTTATCGCGTCACCGCAGCCGAAGACGGCTGTCCTGCCGGTTTCGCAGGTGAAGTCGTCGGCCTTCAGGGTGGCCCATTTCGTCAGGTCGAATTTCTCGTCGCGGACCAGGAAGTCCAGGTCCGGCAACTGGCTGATGGCCAGTATCATCTGGTCTATCTTGAACTCGGCGAAGTCTCCCTCGATGGCCACGGGACGCCGCCGTCCGCTCTCGTCGGGCTCGCCCAGGCGCATCCTCTGGCACCGGACCTTACCCAGGCGGCCGTCGTCCCCGGCAAGCATCTCGACGGGGTTGACGAGGAAGTGCAGCTCGATGCCCTCCTCGATGGCCGACTCGATTTCGGCGCCGACGGCCGGCATCTCCGGACGGGTGCGGCGGTAGAGGATTATCACCTTCTGCGCGCCGAAGCGCAGGGCGGTGCGGGCCGAATCTATCGCCGCGTTGCCGCCGCCGACCACGGCCACGGT
>JAPLSK010000309.1 GCA_026398675.1 bacterium
CTCGGCGGCTACAACGAGGAGTACCTGAAGGGGGCAGTCCTCTTCGGCCTCGAGGCGCTCGCGGTGTACGGCATCGTCTACTACGCCGACGCCGCAGTCTACGAGCGCCGTCGGTTCGAGGCTTTCGACATTCCCGACGACCGCACCAGCCCCGACCTGACCGACCTGGTCACCCAGCGCGACTACCACCTGGATCTCTATAAAAATTACCGAGTGGGCTACGAGACGCACATCTGGCTGGCCGCCCTGGTAGTGGTGTACTCCATGCTGGACGCTTACGTGGACGCCCACCTCGCCGACTTCGAGACCGGGGATGAGCTCGCCGGAACCGGGGAAACGGGGAAGGGAATGTCGTTGGAGCTCGCTCCCCGCATCTACACCGACTCTCGCGGAAATCCCTGCGCCGGAGTCTCACTGTCCTTCGCTTTCTAACGGATCAGGAGTCCGCATGCCCCAGGAAGAGAAAAACTCGTATACCGCCGACGACATCCAGGTCTTAAAAGGTCTGGAAGCGGTCCGCAAGCGCCCGTCAATGTACATCGGCTCCACCGGCGAGCGCGGTCTGCACCACCTGGTTTTCGAGGTGGTGGACAACTCGGTGGACGAGGCCATGGGCGGCTACTGCGACCACATCGAGGTCACCGTTCACCCCGACTGCTCGGTGACCGTGGTGGACAACGGACGCGGCATCCCCGTGGACATCCACAAGGGTGAGAACCGCTCCGCCCTCGAGGTGGTAATGACCACCCTCCACGCCGGCGGCAAGTTCGACTCGAAGACGTACAAGGTCTCCGGCGGTCTTCACGGAGTGGGCGTATCCGTGGTCAACGCCCTCTCCGCCTGGTGCGATGTGGAGGTGAAGCTCAACGGAAACATCTACCACCAGCGCTATGTCCGCGGTGTGCCCCAGGGGTCGGTGAGCATCATCGGCAAGACCAAGAAGCGGGGAACCAAGACCAGCTTCATCCCCGACCCGATGGTCTTCGAGACGACGGACTTCTCCTACGAGCTCCTGGCCAAGCGGCTGCGCGAAATGGCCTTTTTGAACAAGGGGCTCCTGATCGAGTTCTCCGACGAGCGCGACGGGCGGCGCGTCCAGTACTCCTACTCGGGCGGAATCGTCGAGTTCATCAAGCACATCAACGCCGGCCGGACGCCCATCTATCCCACCATTGTCTACCTCGAGGGCGCGCGGGAGGATACGGAGGACTCGGGGATGGTCTCCATCGAGGTGGCCCTCCAGCACTCCGACGACTACACGGAGAACATCTTCACCTTCGCCAACAACATCAACACCGAGGAGGGCGGGACCCACCTCTCGGGCTTCCGGGCCGCCCTGACCCGGACGACCAACGATTACGCGCGGGTCCAGGGCCTGCTGAAGAAGGATGAGCCGCCGCTTTTAGGCGAGGACATCCGCGAGGGGATGGCCGCCGTGGTGAGCGTAAGAATCGGCAACCCCCAGTTCGAGGGCCAGACGAAGACCAAGCTGGGCAACAGCGAGCTCAAGGGGATAGTCGAGCAGATCGTGGGCGAGGGGCTGACCTTCTACTACGAGGAGCACCCGGACACGGCCCGCAAGATCGTGACGAAGTCGCTGGAGTCCGCCCGGGCGCGCCAGGCGGCCCGCAAGGCCCGCAACCTCGCCCGGCGCAAGAGCGCCATCGAGGGGAGCTCCCTCCACGGAGTGCTCGCC
>JAPLSK010000310.1 GCA_026398675.1 bacterium
GCTTAGACAAGGGGCTTAAGCCCCTTGCCTCTTCCGTTGTTCCGCCCCTTGCCTCATCCAGGTAGCGGAAGAAGAGGTAGCCGTCAATGCCGGTGTCGGCGCCCTTCCGTCCGCCCTTGTAGGGCATGGCCCCGATCTCGCTCAACACCCACAGCTCGAACTCGTGCTTGTCGGCCCGGGCCAGCTCCAGCGCCCCGGCGTAGCTGGCCGGGAGGCCGTGGGTTTCTATCTCGATGCCGGGGAAGGCGGAGGTCAGGCGCGTGCGGATGAGGTTTATCGCCAGGTGGGTGATGTCAATGCCGATCCAGGAGCGTTTGAGTTGCTCGGCGGCGTGGACGGTGGTGCCGCAGCCGCAGAAGGGGTCCAGGACCACGTCGTCCTCGTTGCTCGAAGCCTGGATAATACGCTCCAGTAGTGCATACGGTTTTTGGGTCGGGTAGCCAAGCCGTTCTTGCGACGTGTTCGGAATACGGGGGATGTCGGTCCATATGGATTGCAAAGGTTTCCCCGGCATTTCGTTGAGGTACTTCTTTAGGCCGTCCATCCTTGGCGTTCCGTCCTTCTTCGTTAGGATGAGACCGTCAGCCCACCATTTCTCAAGCTGTTCAATAGTGTAACCCCAACCCCGGCTTGGCGGCGGCATCGTTCCCCGCCAGTTGAATTTGCCAGAATCACTATCTGGCCGGCTGGCGGTCATATCCTGTCCTGTGTATAACCGGCCGTTCTCATCAAGCTTGTATCGTTTCAACTGTTCGGGCGAGTAGCCCGTAGTGACCACGTTCCAAGTGTACCGGGGGGAATAAGTGTAAAAGAGAATAACATCGTGAATGCGCCCAAATTGCCCAGCGTCATTGTGTGTGTTCGTGCGTTGCCAAATAATCTCGTTCCTAAAATTATTGGTCCCTACCACAGCATCCATCACCAACTTGAGGTAGTGGCTCGCCGCTGGATCGCAGTGGAGGTAGATGCTGGCCGTGTCCTTCATCACTCGGCGGATTTCGAGGAGGCGGTTCGCCATGTGCACCAGGTATGCCATCATGTCGTTCTGGCCGAGAAACTGGAGCAGGGCGCCGGTCAACTTCGCCAGGTCGGAGTTGCCGTAAGGGTTTTTCAGGATTTCCTCGTACTCGCGCTCGGTCTGGGCGGTCCAGTGCCAGGTATCCTCGAAGGCCCTTATCTGGGCGGCGTCGCCCAACCCCTCCGGTGTTTTGAAGAGAACGGTGTAAGTGGCGTTTGAGTTGAAGGGCGGGTCGAGGTAGACGAGGTCCACGGAGGCGTCGGGAATCATCCCCCGCATGACGTCCAGGCAATCGCCGTAGTAGAGTTTTCTGGTCCGTTCATTCATGGTAGAGATTATAGCACCGATGCGGGCGGGTGTGGACACCCGCCCCTACGGCGTAGGTGCGATTCATCCGTAGGGGCGACCGTCCACGGTCGCCCGTCACTGCCGTAGATAACAAAAAGGATAACTACGATAATCCGTGCACAGACCTTTGCGTACCGGGTTTCCCACGATGTACCGAGCCGCCGCGGCCAGGTCCTCGTCGGTGCGGACCGAGTGGTCGTAGAAACTCCGCTGCCACAATGGCACCTCCACGCCCTTTCCCTTCAACAGCTTGGCCGTGTACGTCTTCCACGAACCTAGTAAGTTGATGAGGTTTTTCTCAACCGGAGACACCAAGAGATGGACATGGTCGGGCATGAGGCAGGCGGCGTACAGTGTCGCCTCTGCGTTGAAATATCTGATTAGGTGTTTCCATACCAAATCGGTGAGTTCGTGGTCTGAAAACACGGACCGATTTTGCGCCGTGCAGATGGTGATTGAAAACGCCCTACCGCTGTCCGAGTACAATTCACGTTGGAGCCGTATTCGTTTCCGTTTGGGTGGTTTTTGTTTCATATCTTTCGGGCGGGTGTAGACACCCGCCCCTACGAGTCTATTCCCGATTCCGCGCGGCCCTTATTCGGCCAGGTACGCCAGGGGGTCCACCGCCCGGCCGGCCTTGCGGATCTCGAAGTGCAGCGCCGGCTCGGTGATGGAGCCCGTCGAGCCCACGGTGCCGATGCGCTGGTTCTCATCCACGTGGTCCCCCACCCGGACCAGAAGCTCCTGGGCGTGGGCGTAGAGGGTGTGGACTCCGTCGGCGTGCGCGATGACCAGGAGCTTGCCGTAGCCCTGGAACCAATCGGCGTAGATGACTTCGCCGGGCAGGACGCTGACGAAGTAGCGGCCCTCGGGGGCGGCGATGTCTATGCCGTCGGACTTGGTGGTGGTTCCGTAGCGCGGGTCCTCGACGCGGCCGAAGTAACGGATGATGGTCCCCTCGGTGGGCCAGATGCGCAGCTCGGGTATCTCGGCGGTGTAAACGTCGGAGTCGGGTATGTCGGCCACGCTCATCTCGTGCCCGGCGCGCTCGCTGGCGTCGGCGGCGATGATCTGGTCCAGCTTCGACTGCAACCGGGACGCCGCCTTCTCCTTCTCCTGGATGACCGCCTCGTAGACCGAACGCTCCCGCTGCACCTGTTCCAGGAGCGTCTGCTTCTCGGCCAGGTCGCTCTCGTAGAGGGCCAGCTCCTCCTTGGCCAGCTCCGCGAGGCGATCGAGCGTCGTCATGGCCACCTCGAGGTCGGCCTTTTTCAGCTCCTGCTGGTGCACGGAGGCCAGAATCTCGTCGTAGATGGTGCGGTCCTGCTGGGCGAAGGCCTTGAGGAAGAGGAATCGCCGGGCCATGGCGGAGAAGTCGCGGGCGGAGAAGACGAATCGGGAGCCGCCGTCGCGGCCTATCATGTAGAGCATGGAGAGCCGCCGGCCCAGGAGGTCCCGCCGCTCGTCGGCCTGGCGCTCGAGGCGGTCTATCTCCATCTGGGTGTAGGCGACGGCCTCGGCGGTCGTGCCCTGGGCTTTCAGCAGGCGGCGCTGGTTGGCCCGTCCCTTTTCGGCGCGCTGTTGCAACAACTGCAGCTCGCCCAGGATGCCCAGCTCCTGCCGGCGGACCTTCTCCCGTGCCTGGCGCTGGTCCCGCAGGTCGTCCTCGATGGCCGAAAGCTCGGACCGTATCTCCTCCACCCCGGCCAGCGCCTCACGGGCGAACAGGACCACTCCGGCGAGGACCGCCAGTCCGACCAGCGCCAGAGAAACCACGGGAAGGAGGCGTCGGAGCGTCCGCATGGGGATTCCTCCGCCCCAAGCCTAGCACCGACGGCCCGGCGCGTCAACCGGGGCGCGGGGTATGGTAAACTAAGACCGGATTCTCGAACCGGAGGGACCCGCCCCTTGGCCAGCTTCGTCTACTCCTTCGTGGTACTGGTCCTGGGCCTGGTGGTGGGCAGCTTCGCCAACGTGCTCATCTACCGCGTCCCGCGCCGCATCTCCATCCTGCGGCCGGGGAGCTTCTGCCCCGAGTGCAAGGCGCCCCTGACCGCCAACGAGAAAATCCCCGTCCTCTCCTTCCTGACCCTGGGCGGCAAATGCGCCCACTGCGGCAAGAAGATTTCGCCGCGCTACCCCATCATCGAGCTGGCCAACGCCCTGGGCTGGCTGGGGGTATTCGCCGTGGAGGGGTTCACCTTCCCGGCGGTGGTCGGCTGCATCCTCTTCACGGGCCTGTTGGTGGCGGCGGCGACCGACCTCACCGAGGGGGTCATCCCGAACAAGCTCTGCCTGGGGCTGGGGATTTTCGGTCTGGCGGCGAGCTTCTACCCCTTCGGCCTCGAGCCGCTGGATAGCCTCTTGGGTGCGCTGGTGGGCGGTGGGCTCTTGCTCATCTTCGCCGTCCTGGGGCGGCTGGTGTTCAAGCGGGAGGCCATGGGCGGGGGGGACTTGAAATTGCTGGCGGCGTCCGGGGCCTTTCTGGGTTGGAAGCTGGTGCTGGTGGCGGCCTTCATTGCCGTGGGCGCCGGGGCGCTCTACGGCGCCGTCTATAAAATCATCACCCGGAAGGAAACGCTGCCCTTCGGGCCGTTTTTGGCGGCGGGCGTGATGGCGGCCTACCTCGCCGGCGAGACCATCCTGGCCTGGTATCTGTTTCTTTGACGGGCCGTCCCGAAGGTCGGCCCCTTTAACCTGAACGACCCATGACCTTGCCGCGCGGGAAAGAGGACTGGGAGAAGCTGGAGGAGCGGGAGCTCTCGCGCTACGCGGCCAGGTCGCGCGACGCCCGGCGCCGCGATCCCGCCTACGCGCCCGACCCCCTGCGCACCGAGTTCGCCCGCGACCGCGACCGCATCCTCCACTCGCGCCACTTCCGCCTCCTGATGCACAAGACGCAGGTCATCCCCGGCCCGCCCCACGCCCGCTTCACCACCCGCCTGACCCACACCCTGGAGGTGATGCAGGTCGCCCGGAGCCTGGCGCGATCACTGCGCTTGAACGAGGATCTCACCGAGGCGATTTCCCTGGGGCACGACCTGGGCCATTCCCCCTTCGGCCACGCCGGGGAGGACGCCCTGCGGGGGATAATGCGCCGCGCCGGGGCCGGCGGATTCGAGCACAACGAGCACTCCCTGCGCGTGGTGGACGAGCTGGAATCCCTCGACCTGACGCGGCCCACCCGCCAGGGCATCCTCTGCCACACGCGGTACGACCCGGCGGACTACCCCGACGGACGCGAGTTGCCCCCCGTGTTCATCGAGCTGGGCTACGCGGCCAAAGGGGAGCCCTGGTCCCGTCCGCGGACGCTGGAGGCCCAGGTGGTGGACCTGGCCGATGAGATAGCCTACCTGGCCCACGACACGGAGGACATGCGCCAGGCCGGGCTCTTCGACGCCCGCCGGGGCGCGATACCCGACCGGCTGGCCCTCTTCCTGCGCTCGCCCAAGCGCGAGACCCTGGGCGTGATAATAAAAACCCTCACCCGGCACGCCGCGGTCGAGCTCGACGGGGCCGAGCGCGCGGGCGTCGAGTTTCCCGTCATCGGCTACCCCGAGGAGCTGGGCGGGCTCATCGCGGAGCTCAAGGTCTTCTCCCGAGAGCGGTTCTATTCGCACCCCGCCGTCGTCGGCGTCTGCAAGGAGGCCCGAGAGGTTTTAGAGGGCCTCTTCGCCCGCTGGCTGGAGGAACCGCCGACGGCGGAGCTGGCGGCAAGCTTCGCCGGGGCCGACAGTCCGACGCGCCACCGGCTGCTCCTGGACCGCGTCGTCGAGCTCACCGACCCCGAGGCGCTGCACCTTTTCGAGGGGCTGAAGGGGTAGCCGGACTGCCTGTCCCCACCCCCCTCTGGGGGGAGGCTCGCCTACGGGCTAGGGAGAGGGGTGTAGCGATTCCCTCCCCCCTCTGGGGGGAGGCTCGCCTACGGGCTAGGGAGAGGGGTGAAGCGGTCCCCTCTCCCCGTGGGAGAGGGCTAGGGTGAGGGCTTCCTTATTAAAGCGGCGGGGATAGGAATCCCCGCCCTACATTTAAGAGGAGCATTTGCCTACGGGCCGGGGTGAAGGTCGAGGGTGGGAGTGTAAAAAAACGGGCGGGTCAGGAGACCCGCCCCTACGTCATCGCAAATGCGAGGCACGGGCGGTGAGGGCTGCCTTATTCTCCCTCCCCCCTCTGAGGGGAAGCGCGCTTACGGGTTAGGGTGAGGGGTAAAGCGGCGGGGATTTGCCGGGGGCATAGCTCGGTTCGCCGGAGGCGTAGCTCGCTTCGCTCGGTTCGCTCGGTTAAAATCCCCGCCCTACATTCCCTACCCGGACGACTACCCCGGCGCCACCTGGCTGGCCGACCTGACCAACGGCTGCGCCCTGGCGGGCATCAACGCCGACGAGAACGTGGTCGGCCTCAACATATGCCCCGGCGACTACCACCTCTGGCGGGGCGACGGCTGGATACTCATGAGCAACGCCATCCGGTACCGCATGGGCGACCGGCCCGCCGTCAGAGAGCTTTCCTGGGGCGCCATCAAGGCCGAATTCTAGCGAACCGGAACGGTCGCGGCATCGGGGAACCCCCGCTCACTTCCCCCTTTTTACGCTTCCCAAGGGAACCAGACCACCCGGGAGCGGCCGCCGGTCGGATTCTCCAACCCTGGAGAAACCACACCATCCCGTTCTTTGTTTGTGATAAACTGGCCTGGAAATGACATAAAAAAGGGGGAAACCGTGAGAACGGTACCAATCATTCTTCTGTTTGCGGTCGTCTTCGCCCTGCCGGTTCTGGCCTACGACGAGGTGGATACCTCCAGTGCCACCGCCAGCGCATGGAGCGAGTACACTCCGAATTATCCGGCCAGCAACGCCCTCGACGACAACTACGGCACCTTCTGGAGCAACGACCGTTCAGTCAACCCGACCACCGACGGAGCCGGCGACTGGTTCCAGGTGGAGTGGCCCGACGACGTGGACGTGTGCTACATCCGCACCGAGGGGCGCAGCTACCAGAGTGGCTACTACAGCATCCCCCACGAGGTTCGGTTGACCTTCTCCGACTACAGCTACATCGACTTCGAGTTCGAGGACACCACCCAGGACCACTACGTCCAGGAGTACTACTTCGACGCCGACCAGAAAACCACCTCCGTCGTCGACTTCGGGTTCCTGTCCTACTTCCACCACGTGTGGGAGTACGTCCAGTACTACGAGGTGAACTTCTACTACGAGCTCAACCCCGACAGCGACCCGCCCTACGTGGCCGATATGGAACCCACCGACGGTGAGTCCTACGTGCCGATAGACTCCGACATCGTTTTCCACTGCGTTGACGATGCCTCCAATATAGACCTCGACACGATCGACTTCACCGCCCACGACACCACGCTCTCCGACGGCCGCGCCGTGAGCGCTGACGCCTCCATCGGCGTCGTCTTCGGCTCGACCGTCACCATCGACGGCGACCTGGACGTCGACGACACCGACCCGATGGACGTCATCTGCACCTTCACCCCCGACGACCCCCTGCCCTACGGGGACACCATCACCTGTACCGTGGCCGCCGGCCTGGCCGATGTTATAGGCAACGTGATGGTTGATGACTTCGTTTGGACCTTCAACACCGAGGATTCGCCGGGATTGGTGTATCAATCCACCTGGGGCGCCATCAAGGCCGAGTTCTAGCGAACCGGAACGGTCGCGGCATCGGGGAACCCCCGCGGGTTCCCCCTTTTTCACTCCTTTCACCGCCCCGGCCAAACTGGTATACTTGGCCGAAACGCCGCGTGAGACGAAAGATGGACCCACAGGGAGAAATAACCCGCTTGGAGGACCCGGACCGCCTGTTGGAGCGGGCGGCGCAGATCGAGGGGGAAAACCCGACCAGCGCCGCCATGTACTACCTCCAGGCCGCGGAGCTCCTGGCCGGTTCGGGCGACGGCGACGGGGCCGACCGGGCCGCCCTGGAGGCGCTCCACCCCGCCGGGCTCGGCGACCCCGCCCTGTTGAGGGAGGCGCTGGACTCGCTCCGGCGGGATTACGTCGGGGGCGACCGCTCCGACGGCGAGCGGCGCGCTTTCATCCAAAAGCTCCTTTCCATCGCGGGGAGGCTCGAGGACTCGTCGGCGCACCGGTCCGCCGGCCGGGTGCGCCACCTGGCCTGGGAGACGGAGCACGCGCTCGTCCGCCGCTGTGCGCGGGCCGGCGGATTGAAGCCCGCCCTGCGCTGCTTCACCCTCTGGCTCTGGCGGGTCTTCGCCGGTTACGGTGAGCGGCCGTTCCGTCTCTTGGTCACCGCCGGCGGGGCCGTCTATCTCTTCGGCATCCTCTTCATCGGCCTCAACCTCCTCGCCATCCGCCTGAACGTCCTGCCGGCCATCGCCACCCCCAACATCTACGACCTCACGGGTTACTTCGGAATCTCGCTGGCGGCCTTGGTCGGCAACGGCTTCGCCTACGCCGCCGATGCGTCGGGCTGGATACTGGTGTCCCTCGAGGCGGTCATCGGCTGGCTCGTGATGGTCTCTTTCGTCACCGTCATCGTCCGGCGGCTGTTTCCGGTCGGCCCCCGAAGACCGGCCCCGTCGCCGCCCCCGGGCGCCCTTTACCGCCTGTGGGACTTCGTTACCGGTGGCGGGGAGCGGCCCTGGCGGCTGGGTCTCGTCGCGCTGGTCGTCACCGTCGTCTTCGCCGCCCTCTTCGTCGCGGCCAACTGTATCGCCCTGGTGGCGCAAGCCCCGCCCCAGATTCTCTACTACGAGATTTACTCCATCTTCGGCTACCTGGGCGTGTCCTTCGCGGCGCTCTTCGGCGACGGGTTCCGCTTCGCCGCGGGCGCGTTCGGCTGGATTCTGGTGTCCCTCGAGGCCGTCCTGGGTTGGCTCTTGACCCTCTCCCTGGTGGCGGTGACGGCGGGGAGGATTCTCCGCCGCGCCCCGGGCCCCGGCGTGGACTCCTGACCACCCGCCGGCTGTAATTTTTTAAAAAAACGCTTCCAAGCGAGGTCGCCATGCGGAAAACCCCTCTCCTTCTCCGGCGAACCGGGGGCGGGACACAGAGTCGAGGCCGAGTGGCTCCTGCCCGACGGAACGCTCAAGTGGACCGAGGAGCGCACGATATCCGTCGGCGCCCCCAAGCCCGTCACCGTCGTCGGCGGCAAGGGCTACGATTCACCCGGCGGCTGGGAGCCCGGCGTCTACACCATCAAGTTCTTCCTCGACAGCGCCCCGGTCGGCGAGGAGATTTTCCGCGTCACCGGCGAGGCCGCCCAGGAGCAGCCCATCCTTTTAGCCGGGGTGGATTTCCACCACGTCGGCGACATCACCGAGCCGGTCAAGGTCTTCTCCAGGGACGACACCACCACCATCATCTGGTTCGCCAAATTCTCCCTGGCCGAGGGGGCCGCCGGCGACCACACCGTCTCCGTCAACTGGCTCGACCCCGAGGGGAAGAGCCTGTGGACCGAGGACCGCGCCATCACCATCCCCGAGGGCGCCCTGGTCAAGCAGGTCGCCGGGGGCAAGGGCTACGAGGAACCGGGCCAATGGGCCGTCGGCACATACACCCTGCTCGTCTCCGTGGACGGCAAGCCCCTGGGCCAGGCCACCTTCCAGGTCGGCGAGGTGGCGCCCGAGGAGGAGGTCGAGCTGGCCGGCACCTCGGGCTTGAGCCTCATGGGCATCGCCTACTACAACCGCGGCGACTACGTGAACCAGATGACCGAGTTCACCAACGCCCTGACCGAGATGATCGTCTGGGAGGTGAACCTCCTGATCCAGCCCGTCACGCCCGAGGGCGGCCACAAGCTCGTCGCCAAGTGGTACCTCCCCGACGGGAGCGAGAAGTGGACCCAGGAGGAGGAGTTCGACATCACCGACGCGGACGCAAGTAAGCGCGTCATCGGCGGCAAGGGCTACACCAGCGTGGGGAACTGGGCTCTGGGCGAGTGGAACGTGAAGTTCTACCTGGACGGCGAGTTCTTGGGGCAGAAGACGTTCACTGTCAAGTAGCCCCGTTTTAGGCAAGGGGTTTAACCGAGCGAAGCGAGCTATGCCTCCGGCAAAACCCCTTGTCTCCATTGGAACGATGAAAGGCGGCCCGGCCGCCTTTTCTTTCGCCCGCGACCGACTGGCCCGGCGGCCTTGAACCCGACGGCAAAAGCGTTTATACTAAAGTATGGTGAAGAAGAAGACGCGCCTTTCCGGCACGGGAGGGGAATACGATGAAACGGCTGATGGTGTTGGTATCTACGGTGACGGTTGTCAGTTCGATAAACGCCGCTTGGTTCAACGAGACCGTAGACTCTGAGGGTGAAACAGGTTATTACACGTCCCTGGCGCTCGATGACTCCGGTTACCCGCATATTTCATACATGTCCAATCCAAACGGACACCTCACATACGCGTACTGGGACGGGGTCAAATGGCAGACCGAGACTGTGGACACGGGTTGGTTCTCAGGCTCTCATACATCTATAGCTCTAGACTCCTTGAACTACCCGCATATCTCATATTTAGATGGATTCAATTATGACCTTAAGTATGCTCAGTGGAATGGCACCTCTTGGCGAATTGAAACTGTTGATGCTGAAGGCGCTGTAGGTAGCTATCCCTCTCTGGTGTTGGACTCTTCAGACCATCCTCACATCTCCTATTTGGACGACGGTAATGATTGTCTCAAATACGCCTATTGGGACGGCGTCGCATGGCAAATAGAGTCCGTGGATTCAGAGAAAGATAGTGTGGGGCGTTATAACTCCCTCGCTCTGGACTCCTCCGTCTACCCCCATATATCCTATTACAACGACACCAAAGATACTATCAAATACGCCCGCTGGGATGGCACCTACTGGATTATCGAGACTGTGGATTCGGCGGGGGACTCACCCACTTGCACATCTTTGGCGCTGGATTCCTCCGACTATCCCCATATTTCATATAGTGACAGTACTAATCGCGATCTGAAATACGCCCGCTGGGACGGTTCCACCTGGCACATCGAGACCGTAGACTCTGTGGGTAACTTTGGTAGATATAGTTCACTGGCGCTAGACTCCTTCGGTTACCCCCGTATAGCGTACAGTGACGAGAGTAATAATAGTCTTAAATACGCTCGCTGGAACGGCGATACCTGGCGATTCGAAACCCCGGATTCGATTGGTAATGTGGGATCTTTTACATCTCTGGTGCTGGATTCGTACGATTACTCCTACATCTCGTATAGAGACAACACTAACGATAGCCTCAAATTCGCCATGCACATAGCTGTTGATGACGTAGACCTGTTCACCGAGGTTCGCAATGACGGTATCCTGCTGAGTTGGAGTATTACCGGGGACATACCGGTGGGTTTTCGAGTCCTGAAGGAAGTCAATGGGGAGTTGTCTCCGATTCATGCCGACCCGCTTCCGGGTTCGACGATACGCTACCTGGATCGTGATGTTTCCCCCGACGTCGCGTACCGCTACTGGCTGGATGTACTCGAGGGCGAACGTTTTGTAAACCGTTTCGGTCCATCTGAATTCGTCACCTATCCCGAGCAGACTCACGAGCTTGACCTCGCCGTCTACCCCAGCCCGGCGAGCGGTTCATTCACGGTTGACTACACTTTGCCCGAGAACGGCCGTATAAGTATATCGCTATACGACCTATCCGGACGGAGGATAGCGACGGTTCTCGACGGGGAGATGACCGCCGGGCACCACGATTTTTCCTGCGACGCCTCGGCG
>JAPLSK010000311.1 GCA_026398675.1 bacterium
GCCCCCTCTCCCTTCCAGGGAGAGGCTCGCCTACGGGTAGGGGTGAGGGTCGGTGTAGGGAACGTGAAAGCGGCGGGGATAGGAATCCCCGCCCTACGTCCATCCCGCGCGAATCCCGACCGTAGGGGCGACCCTCCGCGGTCGCCCGCTCACCCGACCTGAAGGTCGGCCCCTACGTCATCGCAGCGTGGAATAGGCCGGGGTGCGGGCCGAAGCGGCCCCCTCTCCCTTCCAGGGAGAGGCTCGCCTACGGGTCAGGGTGAGGGTCGGGGCCGGGTATGTTAAAGCGGCGGGGATAGGAATCCCCGCCCTACATTAAGGTGCCAGGAATTGGTGTTCATTCGGGCGGGTCTGGAGACCCGCCCCTACGTCATCGCAAATGTACGTCACGGGCAGGTGTAGGGTGGGCGGGTGTGGCCATCCGCCTCAATACAAATCCCCGATCGCCCGCCAGGCGTCGTTCTTCGGATAAATTCGCGGGTTGTCCGGCCGTGTCGCCCGGTTGCCCCGGATGCGGGATTCCAATTTGGCGTAGGCCGCCTTGAGCTCGCCCCAGGAGGCGGCTTCGACCCCCGGTCCCGGTCCGTCGCCGGGGTCCACGTCTCCCGTGCAGCAGCGGATCATGAAGTCGCCGAAGTATGTGGTCGGCGACCAGGAACCCTGATAGCCGGTCCAGTTATGTGTGCCGGATGAGGCATCCACGCCCATCGAGTCACAAAACGGGTAGTTCCCGATCTGCTGGAAAGCGATGTAGAAGTAGTCGGTTGTAAGTGTGTCGTAATCCTCGAATTTCACCCATTCAAATTCGCCGCCGGTGGTGAACGCCAGGTATTCGTAACCGAGGTCGGATCCCGGGTAACCGCCCAGGTCTTCGAAGGCGTGCATGTTGGCGCCCTGGAAAACCTCGTCGGGCCAGTCGGGGTAGGTCATGGCCCCGAGCCATGAAACCCGTTCGTCTCCATATGTTTGCTCGAATTGGACCGCCCAGTAATTACCTCCCGTGTACCAGGCCCAGTGACTACTCAATGTGCCGTCGTCCCAGTAGTAGTAATCTCCGGCCTCGCCGTCGTTGGCGAGTGCAAGAGCGGCCAGAACCAAAACGATGATAGTCGTCGTTTTCATTTTTTCCTCCCCTTTTTTCCTCTTCCCTCAACTAACAATATATCCCCCGTCCGCCGGTCTGTCAAGCGCCGTCTGGCGGCGGTCGGCCCGGCGTATTACAATGGCCCCGATGGACGACCGACCGCTTTCAGAGCTGATGGAGGAGTACCTCGCGGAGATCGCGGGCCTGCGGGGCTTCTCCGCGCACACCCTGCGCGCGTACCGGGGGGAGCTGGAGGCTTTCATCGCTTACCTCACCGCCTTCGGCGCGCCGGTGACCCTGGGCCGGTTCGTGGCGCTGGAGCTGCGCATCTACCTGACCCAGCGGCGGGGGGAGGGGGACTCGGACGCCACGCTGGCCCGGCGGCGGGCGGCGCTGGGGTCCTTCGGGCGCTGGCTGGTCAAGCGGGGCTACCTCGGCGGCAACCCGGCGAAGCTGCTGCCCCGGGGAAAGGGGCTGTTCCGGCCGCTGCCGGGGGTGCTTTCGGTGGAGGAGGCGGTGCGGCTGGTGGAGGCCCCGCGGGGGCCGCTGCCGCTGGAGGAGCGCGACCGGGCGCTCACCCTGATGCGCGAGAAGCTCGGCCTCTCGCCGGAGGTTCTGGCGAAGTTGAAGGTTGAAGAGGTTGATACGGGCTACGGTGTGATTGACTCGGAACGCTGCCGGGAGCTGCGTCTGCCGGAATCCGTCCGCCTGGCGCTGGCTGGTTACCTGAATGTTCGGCAAAACCTGGCGCCGAAGACCGACCGGTTGTTCCTCAACGGTAACGGTGGTCCGCTATACGCGCGGGACATCGGGGCGGCGATTGCCGGTTATGAAAAGGGGTGCGCGCTGCGGGCGCGGGACGCGGCGCTTTTAGAGCTTTTATACGGCGCGGGCCTGCGGGTGTCCGAGGCGGCGGGCGTGACGGCGGGGGACTTCGACCTCGGGCGGGGGCTGGTAACCGTGCGGGGGAAGGGGAATAAGGAGCGGATCGTCCCCTGCGGTGAGACGGCGGCGGCGGCGATTTCCGCGTACCTCGAACTGCGGGAACGATTATCCCCGAAAACGGACCGGCTTTTTCTGAATCGCAACGGTGGGCCGTTCACCGACCGCTCCGTGGACCGCCTGGTAAAAATGTACGCCGAGCGGGCGGACATCGGGCGCGCCGTCTCGCCCCACTCCCTGCGGCACAGCTTCGCCACGCATCTCTTGGAGGCGGGGGTAGATTTGCGGCTCATCCAGGAGATGCTGGGGCACGCGAGCCTGGACACGACGGCGATTTATGCGCGGGTGGCGGTGGAGCAATGGCGGGATGTTTACGACCGGGCGCACCCCCGGGCAAGGCTGCAGCAGCGGCTGCTGTAGGTTCCCTCTCCTATGGTCGGTTGCACTAGCGGGCGATCGTGGACGGTCGCCCCTACGGGACGGATTGACGGTGGGACGTAGGGGCGGGTGTCTTCACCCGCCCGTCATTGTTTGAACAAATGTAGGGCGGGGACTTTAGTCCCTGCCGTTTTCACGTTCCCAGCCTCGACCCTCACCCCGGCCCGTCGGCGCGCCGCTCCCCAGATGGGAGAGGGGGTCGGTAACAGCCCTCACCCCGGCCCGTGCCTTGCGGGTTGCGATGATGTATGGCGGGGATTCCATCCCCGCCGCTTTAACCATCCCGGCCCCGACCCTCAACGATTGCGATGACGTAGGGGCCGACCTTCAGGTCGGCCCACGGGCGACCGTAGACGGTCGCCCCTACGGGACGGATTGACGGTGGGACGTAGGGGCGGGTGTCTTCACCCGCCCGTCATTGTTTGAACAAATGTAGGGCGGGGACTTTAGTCCCCGCCGTTTTTACGTTCCCAGCCTCGACCCTCACCCCAGCCCGTCGGCGCGCCGCTCCCCAGAGGGGAGAGGGGGGCTAAGGAACCCCCCTCCTTAGCCCTTAGGCAAGCCTCCCCCCAGAGGGGGGAGGGGGCCGCTTCAGCCCTCACCCCGGCCCGTGCCTTGCGGGTTGCGATGATGTAGGGGCGGACCTTCAGGTCCGCCCGCTTTTTTAAGGGAGCCCT
>JAPLSK010000312.1 GCA_026398675.1 bacterium
TCCTGCTGCGGTGGCCACACCGCGGCCATAGACGATATCTGGCCCGGCGTCGAGCGCCGACCCTTCTTCGCCGGGGTCGAGTGCGACTGGTGCACCGCCTGCCCCAGCCACGACTGGGAGTACACCCTGGATTTCGACCGCCTGGCCCACGCCCTCGCCGCGGCGGGCTACACCTCCGAAAACCCGACGGGCCTGCGCCTGTGGACCAACGCCCGCACCGGCCGGGTCCGGTACGTCGTGTTCACCCTGGCCTCGGGGGGCGAGCTGGAGCTGCCGGGCGACGAGTTCCGACGCCTCGTGGGGTACGGTGAGCTGAAGAGCACGTACTTCGACATCGCCCGCGTCACCGAGGGCGGGCTGGTGCTCTCGGGCCACGGTTACGGCCACGGCGTGGGGCTCTGCCAGTGGGGCAGCCGGGGAATGGCCGAGGCCGGTTTCACCTACAAGGAAATCATCAACCACTACTACCCCGGCGCCGGAATCGCCCAGTGGGACGCCCTGTGGCCCATGGAGCCCCGGCCGACGAGCTGACGAATCATGTTTTTCGATAAGACCTACGAGGTCCCAACCAAGGGCGAGGGCGACGTCATAGACCTCACGCCGCTCTTGGAGCGCTTCCTCTCCGAATCGAGCGTGAGCGACGGCGTCTGTGTCATCGCCGCCACGGGTTCCACCTACGCCGTCACCACGGTGGAGCACGAGCCGGGGCTGGTGGAGGATTTTAGCCGGGTGATGCAGGAGCTCGTCCCCCGGGGTCCGGTGTACGCCCACGACGCGCGCGCGGCTGACGGCAACGGCTACGCCCACGTCCGGGCGAGCCTGGTGGGCCCCTCGGTGAGCTTCGCCGTGGTCGGCGGGAAGCCGCGGTTGGGGACCTGGCAGCAGCCGGTCCTGCTGGATTTCGACAACCGTCCCCGGACGCGCCGGGTGAGCTTTTGCATCGCCGGTTGACGGTAATAGGCGACAAGGGGTTTTGCCGGGGCATAGCTCGCTTCGCTCGGTTAAACCCCTTGCCTCCCCCGACCCGGCTTCGTAAGAAAAACCGGTGGCGGAATCACCCGCCGCTTTCCACGGGAGAAACCCATGCCCTTCGACATCGCCTGCTCGTTGACCATCGCCTTCTACGAAAAGCACTCCAAGCCCGACGAAAAACCGGATGACTACATCAAGACCTACAAGTATTTCCTCCAGGAAGTGAACCTCCTCTTCGAGGAATACGGGTACTTCGGCGACGAGGAGTAGGTCCCCGGTCAAAATTTCAGGCCGGTCGTCCCCGGCCGAGTAGCGGGCTTACCGGGACCTCCGGCAAAACGGAGCGAACCGAGCGTAGCGAGCTACGCCCCCGGCGAACCGAAGTGATGCCCCCGGCAAAAATTCCCATTTACCGCTTGACAGTGGGTCCCTAAAAGCCTAGTATCCCTATTGGGATTTATCCGTTAGCGGGGGCTGCAAGACCGGGGATTCCACGGATCGTGCATCCGGCGGACGGCGAGGTCGAAGCTCTGACGTGCGCCGCCGGGTTGAAATGAACGGCTCGCCGTTGCGAAGCGAGTAATGCCCCGGCAAAACGAGCGCAGCGAGTAACGCCCCGGCGAATCGTTTTTTCTGGCTCGTCTGTAAACATACGAGAAACGGGGAAGGCATGCACGTTTCGACGCGCAGTGAGTACGGTTGTCGGGCCATGCTGGAGCTCGCCCGCAACCACGGCCTAGGCCGTCTGTCGGCCGACGAGATAAGCACCCGCCAGGAGATACCGGAGCGCTACCTGGAACAGATACTCCTCTCGCTGCGGCGTGCGGGATTCATCCACAGCCGCCGCGGTCCGGGAGGCGGCTACACCCTCGTCCGCCAGCCCGACGAGGTGAATGTGGCCGACGTCATCCGGACCCTCGACGGTCACCTGGCGCCCGTGGCCTGCGCCAGCGAGACGGCGTACCAGGCCTGCACCCGCGAGGACACTTGCGGCCTGCGCTGGCTCTGGCAGACGGTGCGCCAGGACCTGGCCACCCGGCTTGAAGCCACCACTTTCGCCGACCTCTTGAAGCGCGAGACGGGTTGATCCCGACCGCTCGGGCTCGACCGTTCCCCGCCGGAGGAGAAGGAGACAAGGGGTTTCGCTAGAGGCGTAGCTCGCTTCGCTCGGTTAAACCCCTTGCCCCCAAAATTAGGCTAAAAATCTTCCCCTGGTTTTGGGGCCGCCGACCGAATCCGGTCCGGCCCTTTTTTACGCCCCGGTCGGACGGCGGGAACCGCCGGCCCCACCAGCGGAGGCGTAATGGGCGCCCTCCCTTGACCGCCGCCTTGTATTCCATCTACAATAATAAAAAACCTCTAAACCTTGCGGAAGTGAACCTTGGCGAACACGGACACCCTCCAGTGGGGCGCCACTCCTCTCTCGGTCGAAACCCGGGAGCTCTACTCCGACGGGCGGGAGGGCGACTTTGAAATCGTCCCCGAAGAACCCGTCCTACCCCGATGGCGCACGTTGAAACACTGGCTGAAAATCGTCGGTTTCTCCCCGGTCGAGCGCGCCGAGCGCTACGACCGCTTCTCGTTGGGCGGTATGACTCTCGCGCTGACCAAGGACGGCCGTTTCATCCTCGAGGGGGTCAGGCCCCCGACGATCCCCACCGCCCTGGCCCTCGCGCAGCTCTTTCTATACTGCGACCGGGTGGCCGATCGCCGGCAGTCCGAAGACGCCGAAGCAGAAAGCGGATAAGATGGCTCTACAAGGCACGCTGGCGGAGCTTCCTCTCCTCGACCTCCTGGAGATTTTCAGCCGGTACTACCGCTCCGGCTGGTTGAGCGTGGAGAGCACCAAGGGGCAAACGGAGATATACATTGACGCGGGACGGATCATCTACGCCGAGAGCGAGGCCGACCGGGAGCCGCTGGGGAAGATACTCCTCGGGCGCGGCCTTCTGACCCAGGAGCGGCTCGACGAGGTCCTCCACAGCCAAAAACGAAGCGAACCGAGCGAAGCGAGCTACGCCCCCGGCGAACCGAGCTACGCCCCCGGCGACCCGAGCTACGCCCCCGGCAAACCGAGTAATGCCCCGGCAAACAGCCAGGG
>JAPLSK010000313.1 GCA_026398675.1 bacterium
GGGAGCGGCGCGCCGCCGGGCTGGGGTGAGGGTTGAGGCGGGCATGGGACAAACGGCGGGGATTAAACTCCCCGCCCTACATTTTCTTGGGCACGGCGACCGCTACTCCGGCTTGAGCTCGCGGGTCATCAGGTCGCGGACGCAGTCGGCGGGGCTCTTCTCACCGTAGAGCATCCGGAAAACCTCGGCGGTGATGGGGAGCTCGATTTTGTGGCGCTCGGCGAGGGCCGTGGCGGCGACGGTGGTGGGCACCCCCTCGGCGACGTGGACCATCTCGGCCAGGATGTCCCGCAGGCTCTCCCCTCGCCCCAGGCGGTAGCCCACGCTATAGTTGCGGCTCTTGGGGCTGGAGCAGGAGAGGAGGAGGTCGCCCAGGCCGGAAAGGCCCTTGAAGGTCTTTCCCTTTGCGCCGGCGGCCTTTCCGAGTCGGGCTATCTCGACTAGGGCGCGGGTGATGAGCGCGGCGCGGATGTTGTCCCCCAGCCCCAGGGCGTCTATGGCCCCGGCGGCGATGGCGAAGATGTTCTTCATCGAACCGCCGATGTCGGCGCCGATGGGGTCGTTGGAGGTGTAAAGGCGGAGGCGGTCGGAGGAGAGCTTCTGCTGAATCCAGTTGGCGGCGGCCTTGGAGCGGCTGGCGATGACGGCGGCGGCGGGGAGTCCCTGGGCCACCTCCTCGGCGAAGTTCGGACCCGAAAGCACGCTGAGGCGCTTGTGGAACCGGTCGGGGAGCACCTCCTCGGCCAGCTCGGTCATCGTCTGGTGGCTGGTGCGCTCGATGCCCTTGGCGGCGTTGACGACGATGGCGCCCTTCCGGAGGTGCGGCTTGAATCGGGTGATGACGTCGCGGGCGAACTGGGTCGGCCCCATGGAGAAGACCGCCCCTGCGCCGCGCGCCGCCTCGGCTATGTCCTCGGTGATGGATACCGAATCGGGCAGCCGCGCGCCGGGGAGGTAGTCCACGTTCTCCCGGTGCAGCAAGAGCTTGGCGGCCAGGGCGGGGGTATGGGCCCAGAGGGTGACCGGGACGCCCGCGTAATCGAAGGCGATGGCCAGGGCGGTGCCCCAGCTACCGGCGCCCATGACGGCGATTTTATTCGGCAGCTTCATCTCCCCGTGGGAGCGGCGCGCCGACGGGTTGGGGTGAGGGGTAAAAGCGGTCCCCTCTCCCTTTTAGGGAGAGGGCTAGGGTGAGGGTCGGGGTAGGGAACGTAAAAGCGGCGGGGTTGGGAATCCCCGCCCTACACTAAAACGCATGTGCTGGATGGCAAACGGGCGGGTGTGGACGCCCGCCCCTTGTACCACTTCCCGCTTGCCTAATAAAAGAGCTATACTGTACTCGGATTTTGTACGGCAGAGAAAGGAGTTGAGATGAAAGTGCAGCTGACCGCCGTTTTCCAGAAAGTGCCGGAAGGCTACATAGCCTTCGTGGAAGAGATTCCCGGCGCGAACACCCAAGGCGCAACCCTCGAAGAAGCCAGGGAGAATCTTCTAGACGCGGTTCGGTTGTTGCTGGAATGCTACCGGGACGAAGCAGAAAAACGATTGGAGAATACCGAAGTTATACGGGAACCCTTGCAACTGACGGCATGAAACGCCAAGGACTGATCCAGCATTTAATCCGGTCCGGGTGCCGCCTGAAACGTGAGGGTAGTAAGCACAGCGTATTCATGAATGTTGCGACTGGAAAAATGTCCACGGTTCCCAGGCACTAGGGAGATCAGTGATAAATTAGCGAAGAAAATATGTAATGACCTGGGGATTCCAAGGCCGTGAACGAGAACCATGTAAAGACGACCGGCCCCGCGGCCGGTTTTTTACGTGCTGACGGTTGGGCGAAGAGGTGAAGTCGTCCCGCGGTCCCCTCCCCCCTCTGGGGGGAGGGATAGGGTGGGGGGTAAAACGGCGGGGATAGGAACCGAGCGCAGCGAGCTATGCCCCTGGCAAATCCCCGCCCTACATCATCGCAATTTACGAGGAACGGGCCGGTGTTAGGGTCGGACGGCGGCCTTTGGGGCCGCCCTACTCTTTGAGGCGGGCGTCGAGGCTGGGCCGGCAGCCGCAGTAGCGCTGTCGGTAGATGCCGAGCCGCCGGGCCCGGCTCTGGCCCCGGGCGAAGAGCGGCCGCCAGTCGCGGTAGAGGAACCGGGCCCCGGTCTCGGCGGCCACCTTTTCGGCGACGCTCTTTATCAAGTCGTGGCGCTGATAGCGGGAGAAGAGGAGGGTGGTGGTGAAGGCGGCGCCGGACTCGGCGGCGAGACGGGCCGTCGGAAGGAGGCGCAGGCGGTAGCAGTAGCCGCAGCGCTCGTCGGAGGGCTCGGCCGCGGGGGGCGAATAGTCCGGCGCGCCCAGGCGCACCAGGGAAAACCCCTCGACCCGGACGACGGTGCCCAGGGCGTCCAGGCGGCGGTCGTGCTCCCGAGTCGGCTCGATGTTCGGATTGATCCACACGCCGAGCACGTCGTGCCCCTCGCCGCGCAGTTCGCGGAGCGGCTCCAGGATGCAGACGCCGCAGCAGATGTGGATGAGAACGTCCATCGGGGCGAGTTTACCGCCGCGGGGCGCGCCTTGACAAGACCCCGGGGCGCCTTTAATCTAGCCGAAACGTCAACGCGGGAGTCTGACGGATGCGCCGGATCGTAACGCTGGTCTTTGTCCTCGTTCTCGTCATGGCCGCAAACGCCGGAGAGGCCGAGGACGCCCTTGCCCGGCACCGCGAATCCATCGGTGTGGACGCCCGCTGGGAATCGCTCGAAACCATCCGCTACTCGGGGACCATCGCCTCGGGCGGGATGGAGGGCGTGAGCGACATCCTGGTGGTCCTGCCGCCGGAGAAGCCCGCGGTGAACGCCGACGGGACCTGCGACGCCGGGGACTTCATCCGGGGGATTTACTACCGCAGCGAGGTCACCCTCGGGCCGCTCCACGAGCTGGTGCTCATCACTCCCGAGGGGGGCTGGATCGCCGCGTCCAACGGCGAGGTCCGGGAGCTGGCCGGCGTAGAGCTCGCGGACTATACCGCCTCCCTCGTCATGGACGCCCTCCTCTACTGCCACCCCGACCCGAGCCTTTTTTCCGTGACCTGGGCCGGCGTGGAGGAGGTGGACGGCGCGCCCTGCGACGTGCTGGACTACGGCCCCGTGGAGGGCGGGTTACCCTTCCACCCCCGGCGCTATTTCCTGGACTCCGGCGACGGCTCCCTGCGCCGCATCACCTCCGAGCTGGACGGAGTCGTCCACGTCACGACCTGCTCGGATATTCGCGATTTCTCCGGCCTCCGGTTGCCCAGCCGCTTCCACACCACCCTCACCGGGCTGCCCCTCGTCATTGACCAGACGCTGGAGGAGGTGGCCTTCAACGAGCCGGTGGACCCGACCCTCTTCCTCCCGCCGGTGGCGGAGCGCCTGGTGTTCCCGGAGGGTGTGGACCGGGTCCGGGTAGCCGTGGAGTTCACCGGCGACGCCATTTTCGTCCCGACCCTGGTGAACGGTGAGCCGGTGTGGATGATTCTGGACAGCGGGGCCACGATGAGCGCGCTTTCCACGCCGGTGGCCGAGGAACTGGGCATCGTCCCGGTCGGCACCGGGGCGGGGGTCGGGACCGGCGGCCTGGGCGAGGTCGGCATCCTCGAGGCCGAGAGCCTGACCATCGGCGGCCTGACCTTCGAGGAGCCGACCCTGGCGACGGCGGACCTCTCCGGGTTCGGCCGGCACTTCGGCCGGGAATGGGGCGGCATCCTGGGCTACGAGCTCTTCGCCCGGACCGTGGTCGAGATAGACTACGCCCAGTCCGCGCTCACCATCTACGACCCCGAAACCTACCGGCCGCCGGAGCCCGAGCCCGGCGTCACCGAGATTCTGCCGCTCCGGCTGGACGAGGGCATATCCGCGGTGGAGGCGGAGCTCGACGGCGTCCGGGGCTACTTCGCCCTCGACCTGGGGAACCTGAACTACACCACGGTGTACCGCCCGGCGGTGGAGGAGTACGGCCTCGAGGAGCGCTACCCGGACTGGCGGCCGCAGTTGGTGAGCGGATTCGGCGGGGCGAACTTCCACCGGCTGGTGAAGTCGGGCGAGCTGCGTCTGGGGTCGGTGAGCGTCCCCGAGCCGCTGGTGGTGCTGTCCGGCGAGACGGAAGGGGCGCTGGCCCGCACCCGGGAGATGGGGAACATCGGGCAGGACGTTTTTCGGCGCTTCCGGCGGGTGACGCTGGACTACCCCGACGGGCGGCTGATTCTCGAGGTGGGCCCCGACGGTCTCGGGGAAGGCGTTCCCACCAACCGCCTCGGCTTCACCGCGGCGGGGGGCGAGGTTATCGTCGTCTGGGAAAATTCCCCGGCGGAGCGGGCGGGGCTCCTCGCGGGCGACGTCATCCTGGCCCTCGACGGTGCGCCCTTAGTAATCTTCAGCGCCATTGATCTCATCGAGTGGTCCGCGGCCGAGCCGGGCACGGAGAGAACCCTGGCCGTCCTGCGCGACGGAGAAACGCTCGACATCCACCTGACGACCGAGGACCTCTGGTGATGAACCGATGACGCGAAAGAAGTTCCGACGGAAGGCCCTTTTATTCCCGCTCGTCCTGGCGGTCGCGTCGGCGTGGCTTTCGGGGTGCGAGGGAACCGGCGACGCCGGAGCCCGGTGGGACGTCCACCAGCGGCTCGTCCTGGGGCGGGGGGAGCTTCCCCGCGCCGGGAGCCTCATCTTCACCACGACCGCCCTGGGATACCTCACCGAGTCGGAGCTCCGGTACCGCCTCGCGGAGGACGGCACTCTGGGGGGTTTCCGCACCATCCCGCTCAGCGGCCCGGACCAGGGGCAGGTCGTCTGGACGCCGGACGGGGGATGGGAGAAGACCACGGGTGGCGCCGTCCGCCGTCTCTCCCCCCGCGAGAACGAGGAGGCGGCGATAAACGCCCTCTTCCTGAGCGGGGCTTACCTCGCGCTCACTCCCTCCTTCGGACCGGAGGGCGAGGTGATTCTGAACTGGTACGGGGCGCGGCTCAGGCTCACCCTGGAGCCCGACGGGCGCCTGTCCGGGACCGAGGTGTCCTACGACGAACGCATCTGGTACGCGGGTTTCGGCGAGCCGGACGACGGTGTGCCGCACCTCTCCCGCACCGTCTCCGTGAACCCCGCCGATTCCCCCGCCTACGAGCTCGACCGGGGGGCGTTCCGGGAGCTGGACCCCGGTGAGGTTGACCTGACCCCGCCCGAGCCCTCGGGCCTGGTCTATGACTATGACGCGGAGCGCACCATTCCTCTGCGCCTGGCGGGCGGCATGCTCCTGGCGCCGGTGACCGTGGGCGGCCTCGAGCTGGAGCTCGCGGTGGATTCCGGCGCGGCGATAAGCTACCTCCGGCCCGACGTCGCTGAAAAACTCGGGCTCGTTCCCGTCGGCGAGAGCCTGGTCGTCTCCCTGGGCAACGACGCCACGGGGCACGGCGTGGCCGTGGTGGACGGGCTCGTAATCGGGCCGGTGACCCTCGAGGGGCAGGCGGTGGTCATCGGAGAGCCGTCGCTTCTGTTGAGCCTCGTCGCCCCCTTCGACGGCCTCATCGGCTACGACCTTCTGGGACAGGTTCCGGCGCGGCTGGACGTGGAGTCCGGCACCCTGGAGCTCCTGCCGCCGGATGCGGAGCCCGCGGTCCCGCCGGGGGCGGTGGTGGTCCCGATACACCTGCCGGGGCGGCTGCCGCAGCTCCCGGGCGAGCTGGAGGGGGCGGGCGGCCTTTCCTTCATCCTGGATTCGGGGTCGCCCCTGGAGCTTCTGGTCCTGCCCCGCAGCTCGGGTTGGTTGATGGACCTCTCGGGGGCGCCGCCCGGGGATTACACATTCATGAGCCTGGCGGGGCTGGGTGGGATTATGGGGGCGCTGCTGCGGGAGGCGGATTACTACCTCGTCGGCGCTCGAGCGGCGGAGGGAGAGCGCCCCTCGTTCTGGCGGGTGGACGGCCCCCGGGTGACCTACGCCCTGGGCGAGGCCGGGGGGCCGCTGTCCTCCATGGACGCCGACGCGCTGCTGGGGCTGCCCTTTCTCGTTCGCTTCGCCGCCGTGACCTTCGATTACCCCCGGGAGCGGTTGATTCTGGAGCCGCGGGCGGAGGCGGGTCTGGCCGAATAGGCGGAGCTTGGGCGGACAGGGCAGTCGGCCATGTGATAAAGCGCCCTGACTCTAACGTAGGGGCGGACCTTCAGGTCCGCCCGTTTTTTAACAATGAGCTTACTTATCGAGTCGGTTTGGAAGTGAAGTGTTTCCCTCTACAACCTGGGAGGCCACAACCCTTCACGTTCAAGCCTGATTGCTATAACCATTGGGGAAACACCGAACTCGCCGCAAATTTTCTTGCTAGCCAGTTCTTTAAAGTATTCGATATTATCGGCGACAAGAGGTCGTTGATCTGACGGAATGGAACTTATTAACTTGTCTAATCTTTCTTTAAGTAAGTCTCTAGGCACTAACAAACGCCCTGCAAATTCATTGGCTTGAAACTCAAAACGTAAATACGCTTCATCTTGCTCTGCATCCAAGAATTCCAGATAATCATCTATCGTTTGCAGACTTAGCTCTTCAAGAATGCTCCGGTGAAGGACGAAGTGTCCTAATTCATGAGCGAAAGTGAAACGAAGACGGTTTTCGTTGCGGTCATCCATATACCTTTTCCAATTAACACATAACTCGTTTCTGTTTAAGATGATACAGCAATCGAAAATCTCGGGCATATCCGTTGTTGGTACAATGTGCATACCGGATTTTTCGCATATCAGATCACTGTCAATTGGTAAGCTCTCGTTCTCCCGGTATGTGGTTCGAATATGTTCAGCCCTCTCCCAAAGCTCTTCCTTTCTGATAAAGGGACAGATGATTTGAAAGCTCATTTATGTGCCTCCTTTATGCTTTCCAGCAGTTGAATTACCTCTTGTTTGGTGGGTTTTACGTTGTCAATGGTCCGGAAAAAGGCGGGGAGCAACCCGACGAGATCCTTATCCTGCATCACATACTCGGGAATCTCTCCCCGGTCAACATGAGCTAGATCAGAGAGTTCTTGCCATTTTGGTGAACCAACTTCTATCTGCAACAAACCTGCTACCCGCTCCAGGAATACCTCATCCTTGGGCGGCGGAAGAATCCCGCGTTCGACTTTGCTCCAGTTGCTGGGATCCAGTTCCAGCTTTTGGCAAAATCGGCGTAGACTCAGATCCAACGCCAATCTTTGTGCTTTTACATAGTCACCGAACATAGCTCCTCCATTACTATGCTGTTCAGTTTAAGTATCCGTGGTAGATTTTATACCACATTTAAATAAATTTCAAGAAAAAACGGAACCCGGTTTGGGTTCCGTTTAACTTCGAGGTGTCTTGCTGCTACCGGCTGATGACCAGGCGCTGGTTCAGGGTTTTGCCGTCGGTCACCAGGCGGACGATGTAGGCCCCCGAGGCGATTCCCGAGGCGTCCCAGGCAATCTCGTGCCGCCCGGCGGCGAGCTCGGTGTCCGTCAGCGTGGCCACGCGGCGCCCGGCGAGGTCGTACACCGCCAGAGAGGCGCGGCCGTCAACGGCGAGGCTGAAAGCGAAGGTCACCTCGCCCGAGGCGGGGTTCGGGAAGGGCGCGTTGAACTCGGTCGTCCGCGAGCCGGCCTCGGCGTCGTAGTGGAACTCGACCGGTCCGAAGAGGGACAGGGTCCCGTCGGTGTCGGTGGCCTTGAGGTAGTAGAGGTAGTCGCCGCCGGAGGTCACGTCCATGTCCAGGTAGCGGTAGTTGGAGCCGCCGCCGGGAATCGGCGTGGAGTTGAGCGAGATCAGCGGGTTGCGGTCGCCGGTCGCCAAGACCATGGAGTCAACCAGAACGCCGTCCTGGCGGTAAACGTCGAAACCGGCGGTGGTGTCGCCGTCGCCCAGTGTCCAGGACACCAGGGCGCCCGCGTCGGTGGACTCGACGGCGAAATTAACGAGCTCGATGCCCACATCGGGCGGCGAGACCTCGAAGTCGTCGAAGTAGAAGCCCTCGCGCTCGGTCGTCCCGTTGGAGTAGAAGTTGAAGCGGAACTGGCCGATGGTGCCGGCGTAATCGGTGAGGTCGAAGGTCTCCAGCATCCAGTCCTGCTGGGTGCCGTAGAAGACCTCCAGCTCGTCCCAGGCGCGGGTGTCGTCGCCGAACTCGAGCCTGCAGCCGTCGCCGGGAGCGATTTTGTAGAAGGCGTAGAAGTCGAGCTGCGGGGCGTCCAGGCCGACGAGAATCATCGGCGAGTAGATGTAGCAGTTCATGTGGGACTCGTAGTCCCCATCGTCCTCGCCGCCGCACTTCCAGGAGTTGACCGGCGTGTGGGAGCGGTAGTCCTCGATGTGCCAGAGGTCAACGTCACCCGAGTGGACCCAGTCGCCCTCGCCGCTCTCGATGTCGTCGTAGAAGCCGTACACGGAGCCCACGGTGACCGTGATGGGGAAGGTCTCGTGGATGTCGCCGTCCGCGGTGACGTCGCAGTTGAGGTAGAAGACGTAGGGGTCCTTGGCGAAGCTGGAAACGGTAATTTCGAAGGGGTTGGGACCCTCCGACTCCTGGTCAGGGTCGAGGCTGCCGTAGTCAATCTCGCCCACGGTGACTTCGATGTCCGCATCGTCGGAGGAGAGGATGGCGACCACGTTGGTGGCGATCTCGCCGCCTGTGTTCTTCAGGGTGACGGAGACGTCGGCGTTTTCGCCGGGAACCAGGAGCGCGTCGCCCTCGTCGCCCAACACCTCGTAGTAGGTCATGCGCAAGCGGGGTCCGAGCCCGGCGCCCCAGAGGCTGATATCGTCGCCGATGCCGGAGGCGTCGTAGTACTGCGGATGCTCGTCGGAGAAGTCCTCCGCCAAGGCGTAGATGTAGCCCTCGTGCGCGGTCACGGTGCCGTCGTCGTCGGCGTCGGCGTCGGACACCCCGCCGCCCATGTCAACGGGCCAGCCGGGGAACTCGCCGTTCACGCCCGCCGTCCAGAAGTACACGTAGGTGTCGTAGTAGTAGTAGGGCGGCATGGCCCAAGAGTACTCGTTGCCGTTGGAGGAAGTCGAAATCACCACGTTCTCGGTGCCCGTGGTCTGGATGTCGTCAATGAAGCCGCCGGAGAAGCACTGCTCCATGGTGATGATGCACTGGGAGAAGGAGATGGTGTCCAGTTCAGCGGCGAACTCGTCATCCTGCAGTTCTTCAAAGTTCCACAGATTGAGGTACACGTTGTCGCTGGCGCCGCCGCCGTGGTCGGTGGTGAAGATGAAGAGGCTGTCATTGGTGGTCACGGTCGCGGCCAGGTTGTCTAAGTACTGGAAGACGTAGGTCCGGGTGCAGGGGTCCTCGTAGTCCTGGTCGCCGTCACCGTCGAGGTCGGTGGGGGAGTTCGTGCCGTCGGAGCGGTCCACGGCCGGGTCGTCGCCGTCGGACATCAGGACGAAGATGTCGTTCTCGTCGTAGCCGTAGACGTTGATGAGCGTCCAGTACATGAAAGCCATGTCGTTCCAGTAGCGGATGTGGTTGTTGCCCTGACTGGCGCCGCCGCTCATGAGGAGCGCGTAGCGTACGCCGGCCCGGTCGCCGGGCTGGGGGATTATCGTGTCCAGGTACGCGCGGGCGGGCTGGACTTCCTCCAGGGTGGGGATGTGGTACTCGGCGTGATCCAGGCCGTCGTAGATGCGGCCGTCGGTGAGCTCGACCAGGTCGTCCTGGATGTACCTGGGGGGCGTGGAGACGTTCCAGGTGGTGATCCGTCCGTCTTCGGCGACGAAGAAGGCGCGCGCGGCGTGCTCCCAGTTGGCCGCCGGGTAATCGTCCACGAAGACGAAGTACCCCGGCTCGTCGGGGAGGGTTATCGAGTTGTGCCAGAACTCGATTTCGCCGCCGGTGAAGCTGTCGGGGTACACGTAGACCCGCTTGGCCTCGGTGTCGCCATTGAGAACGCGCTCGATGACCAACCCACCGGCTTCCTGCGGGGTCATGGCCGCCACGGCGCAGACGAGAAGGATCGAGATAAGGGCTATCTTTTTCATGTTCCTCCCATAAGGATTGGGTAATTGACCGGTGGGGTCACACCCGCGGGGCACACCTAAACCATGCGCGACCTTACACGGGTTTTCGTCGCGGGACTTCGCCATAGGTTAAGCTAGGAAAAAAAGAGGTCCGTGTCAAGGAAATACGTCACCGGCGCTATGCTACAATGGATTCGTTGGGTCTCTCCTGCGCCTTGAGGTCGGTCCGGGATGGAAAACAAGAAAGCGGCGAAGGACGACGTGGCCCGGGGGGGAAAAAAACGGTTCCTCTCGTGGGGGTTCACGGTGGGCCTTTTGGCCGGGGCCGTGGCCGCGACGTTCTCCGCCGCCGGCCTCCTGGACCGGCTCGAGGTGGGCGCCCGCGACCTGCAGTTCCAGCTGCGGGGGCCGGTGGAGCCCGATCCCGAAATCGCCCTCGTGACCATTGACCAGCGCTCGCTGACGGAGCTGGGGCGCTATCCCTGGCCCCGGGGCCTTTTGGCGCAGCTCGTCGAGCGGATTCACTCGGCGGACCCGGCCTGCCTGGCCCTGGACCTGGCCCTCCTGGAGCCGGACAACCCGGCCTCCGACGAGCGCCTGGCCGACGCCATCGGCATGGGCGTCACCGTTCTGCCGGTGTACCTTTCGCCGATTCCCGGTCAGCCGCTGAAATGGCTGGTCCCGGCGGCGCCCTTCGTCGCCAAGGCCCACTCGCTGGGTCACGTGGCGCTGGTTCCCGACCTGGACGGCGTTTACCGCACGCTGTACGCCTACCAGAGCTACGGCGGCCTATCGTACCCCGCCTTCTCCGCCGCCGCCGCCACCGCCTTCGGCGGGGGGAGGCTCGAACCGCTGTCCGCGCCCCTCGAGTCCGGGGTGAGCCAGGGCGAACGCTTGGACATCGCGTACCGGGGCCCCACGGGCACCTTCCCCACGTACAGCGCCGTGGCCGTCCTGCGCTCCGACGAAGCCCAGTTGAGGGAGTGGCTCCACGGTAAGCTGGTCTTCTTCGGCGCCTCGGCGGAGGGGCTGCACGACGCCGTCATCACCCCCTTCTCCCGGCTGGCGCCCATGCCGGCGGTGGAGGTGCACGCCAACGCGGCGGCGACGATTCTCGAGGGCGACGAGCCCACCGTCTGGCCGCGCTGGGTCCTCGTCGTCCTGTCCCTGTTCCTGGCGGCGGTCACCGGCGACCTCTTCGCCCGCTTCCGCCCAAAGGTCTCCATCATCGTCTTCTGTGCCTTCGCCGTCGGCTACCCCCTCGCGGCGTGGGGCGTCTTCGCCCTGGCGAACCACTTCGTCCCCGTCGTGCCCGGCCTTCTGGCGGGCTCGTTGGCGTTTTTGTTCACCAGCCTGGGCCGGCTCGTGTCGGTCAACCGGGCCCTGGACAAACGTCTCATGGACCTGGAGCTGATCGTCTCCGACCAGCTTTCCCGGGAGGAGCCGTTGACCGGCGCCGCGGAGGCGGCCACGAGCCTCACCTACACCCTGGGGCTCCACGGGCTTCTCCTGCGCGACACAGCGGGCAAGCTGCTCTTCCGGCAGGGCGAGGTCGGCAATCCCGATGATGAGCCGGAGCCGCCGCTGCGCGTGTACCGGGACAACTCCGCCGGGACCGAGCTCTGCCTCTTCTACTCGGGGACCCCGTCGGTGAACGAGGCGGCGCTGTTGACCTCGGGCGCGCGGCAGTTCAAGCGCATCTTCCGCCCCGCCGACGGGGACGTCGCCTGGCCCCTGGCCACCCTCACCCGGGAGCACACCCAGGCCAAGCTGGACATCCTGTCCCACCTGGAGGAGAACCTGGCCGCCAGCCGGCTCACGCTCCAGCACGTCCTGGACGCCGCCGCCGAGGTGATCCTTTTAACCAGCGTTTACGGGGTGGTCCGCCTGGCCAACACCGCGGCCCGGGAGCTTTTCGCCGGGGACGACGGGACCCGGGAGCCCAAGGAAATCGTGGGCCAGAGCATCTACTCCCTCATGCCGGGGCAGAACCTGCGCCAGTTCCTGGTGGATGCCGTGGACGGGGCC
>JAPLSK010000314.1:0-1931 GCA_026398675.1 bacterium
GTAGAACCCGGCGTCGGTCGACTCCACCGCCGGGTAACCCGAGACCGCGTCGCGCTCCAGGAACCTGACCCCGTCCACCCAGATCACCAGCGAGTCGTCGCTGGTGACCCCGAACCGGTATCGTCCGTCGCGGGGAAGGCGGACGTAGGTCAGCGCGTATCCCACGCCGCGGGGGATGGCGGAGAGGTTGTCGAAAGCGGCGTACCCCTGGTAGGCGCCGCCCGGCATCTTCAGCCAGCCATGCTCCTCGAGGTCCGGGATATCGTAGGTCTCCTCGATCTCCTTTTCGGGCTCGAACTCCCGGTAGAGGTCCAGGCCGCCGGTGCGGATGAAGGGGGCGACCATGAGCCAGTCGGTGAGGTAGCCGAGCTCGGTCTCCATCGCCGCGGTTTTCTCCGGGTCGCTTTCCTCCCGGGCGAAATACAAAAGCCAGCGGCGGGCGACGGTGCGCGTCTCGAAGGTCGTGCCCGCGGCGCGCAACGTCTCCTCGCAGACGGGCTCCAGCTCGTGGAAAAGCGTCGCGCGTTCGCTGAAGCGGACGGCGTCGCGCAGGAGCGCCTCGGCCCGCGGGTCGGACGGATCGGAGAGGATGGCCTGGAGGAAATGCTCCTGGGCCTCCCGCTCCCGGCCTTCCAGGAGGGCGATCCAGGCCATCGCCTCGTTGGCCGCCGGGTCGCCCGGATTCTCCCGGACGACAAGCTCCGCGCCTTCCCGGACCGAGCCGGGGTCCTCCCCCAGGAGCAGGAGCTCCATGGGGTCCAGCGCGTCCACCGCCGCGGCGTGGGCGATGCCGACCGCGAGGGATACAAAAAAGAACACCTGAACGGACCTGGACAAGGGGGGACCTCCGGGGTGCGCACGGCTCAATTTTCTAGAACTATACCCCAAAACCGCGGCCGAAGGCAAAACTGCGGCCGAATGCACAATCCGCCCCAGAGACAACCGAGCCTGTCCGCATAATGGGGTGGGGTGATTCCCCCGATGGCCGAGCTAAAAAAAAGGGCCTTGCGGCCCGTTTTATCGCGAATCGTCATCTCTCGTATGAAAAGGCCGCCGGTTGGAACAAGGGGTTTTGCCGGGGGCATAGCTCGCTTCGCTCGGTTAAACCCCTTGTCTTACGACCGCGCGGCCCGTTATTTAAGTCCCGGAGTCCCTAGCCCTCCAGCTTGTTCACCTGCAGCGTCATGCGGCTCTTGCGCCGGCCCGCGTTGTTCTTGTGCAGGATGCCCTTCTCCACAGCCTTGTCCAACAGGCTCGTGGCCTCACGGTACGAGAGCCGGGCGTCCTCGGCGCGGCCCTCGGTCGCGGCCAGCCGGAACTTGCGGATGGCGGTCTTGATGCGGGACTTGTAGGCCTTGTTCCGCTCAGTGCGCTTCTCGGTCTGGCGGAGACGCTTCTTGGCCGAACGGGTCTGGGGCACGTAATCTCCTTTTCCCCGTGGAGAGGGGTGAATACTAGAATACCCTTGGGCGGCGTGTCAAGGTCCCGGTTTATCTCGGGGAATTATTGTACTATATTGCGGACGGTCGTACTTATCCCAGAGGCTGAAAACATGCGGACCACCGCGATCATACTGTCTTTATTCGTCCTCGCCGGCCTCGCCGTGCCGCCCAAGCCCGGATCCTGGGACCTACAGGCGGGCGTGCACCGGACGACGGGCGTATCCCTGCCCGAGATGCCGCCCTGGATCGGCCCCGACGCCGACTCACCCTCCCTCCCCACCCCGCCGGTGATGGGGGCCGTCGCCGTGCTGGTGGACTTTCCCGACCACCAGGCCGACCGCGGCGACCACCCCCGCTCGGCCTACGAGGAGATGCTCTTCAGCCGGGGCACCTACGAGACCGGCTCGCTGCGCGACTACTGGAACACGGCGAGCTACGACGCCTTCGATCTGGCGGGCGGGGTCTCGGGCTGGTACCGGACGGTCGAGA
>JAPLSK010000314.1:1946-6411 GCA_026398675.1 bacterium
CGAGAACTACTACGGTTTTTATTCGCCTGATGGGTATCAAAACGGGTACTTCGATGATAATAACTTCGGCCTCACCTACGGCGGCCCCCGGGTGGCGCTGGCCGCGGCGGAACTGGCCGACCCCACGGTGGATTTCGGCGATTACGACAACGACGGCCCCGACGGCTTGCCCAATTCCGGCGACGATGACGGCGAGGTGGACCTCTTCATGGTTTACCACGCGGGTCCCGACGGCGCCGATACCGGCGACCCCCACGACATCTGGAGCCACATGAGCTCCTACTTCAGCTACACCACGAACGACCCGGCGGCCGGCGGCGGGTTCATCACCATCGAGGCCTACGACATCCAGGCCGAGGAGCACCCCGATGGGAGCCTGTCCGGCATCTCCGTGGCCTGCCACGAGATGGGGCACCTGCTGGGCCTGCCCGACCTTTACGACTACAGCCGGTGGGACTGGGGGGCGGGGCTGTGGTGCCTGATGAGCTACGGGGCCTGGGGCGCCGACGGCCTCGACGACCGCTACCCCAGCTTACCAAGCGCCTGGTGCCGCTCGGACCTCGGCTGGACCGACGTGGTCAACCTGGGCTCCGACGTCGGCGACCTGGTCGTCCACCCCGCCGAGACCCACGACACCGTCTATACCCTCTGGCGGGACGGCTCCCCCGATCCCGACCAGTGGTTCTACCTGGAGAACCGCCAACGGCTCGACCCCGAACCGGTGCTGGTCGGCGAGGGGCTTTTAATCTGGCACATCTACTCCGGGGCCCACGGCTTCGGCTTCGACTGGAACGACCTGGACCTGGAACAGGCCGACGGGCTCAACGAGCTGGACCAGGGCGACGGCGAGCGTCCCGACCCCGAATCCGACGACCTGGGCGACGACGGCGACCCCTTCCCCGGCTCCACGGGCAACACCCGTTTCGCGGACGAGACTAATCCTAGCTCCCAGGACCGTTCCGGCGACCAGACCTGGGTGGCGGTGACCCACATCCGCGAGTCCGGCGACGACATCATCTGCGACGTGACCCTAGACTCCTCGGCGGCGGACGACCTCCTCCTGACAGGATTCTCCCGTGATGAGGGGCTGCTCCTGCGCTGGTCCGGCACCGCCGACGGCCTCTCGTACCGCCTTTCCCGCCGGGAGGCCGGAGCCTGGGCGCAGCTCGCCTCGGGCATCACCGGGAGCGCCTATCTGGTCCGAGACGCGTCGGGCTTGCAACGCTACCGGCTGGAGGCCCTCGGGGCGGATGGCGGTCTCGTCGCCTCCGCCGAGGTAGAGTTCGCCTACGAGCCTCCCCCGGCGCACCCGCTGACCATCGCCGCCTACCCCAATCCGGCCGACGGCGCGGTGGGGCTGGCCCTGGAGTTGCCCTCCGGGGGGCGGGTGACGGTGGCGGCCTACGACATTGCCGGGCGGCGCGTGGCCCTCGTCCACGACGGATTTCTCGCCGGGGGCCGGCACCTCCTCGTCTGGGAGGGAAATACGAGACCGGGGGTTTACTTCCTCCGGCTCACCTCGGAGACCGGGGAGGCGGGCTGCCGCGTCGTCGTCGAATAGAAAAGACGCCGGCCGGGGAAATTTCGCCTCCTCCTTTTTGCCGAGCTTTTCGGTGGGATTTACGTTGGAGACCGTGGCCGGTTGTGGTATAGTGGCGCGGGGTGAGGTGAAATGACGACGCAGCTTGAAGCGGCGCGGGCGGGGAACCTGACGCCGGAGATGGAGCGGGTGGCCGCCGACGAGCGGCTCGCCCCCGACGTTTTACTTGAGCGCGTCGCCCGGGGGACGGTGGTCGTCCTCAAGAACGTCGCCCGCCCGTCCTCCGTGGCCCTGGGCGTCGGCGAGGGCCTGCGGATCAAGGTCAACGCCAACCTGGGCACATCCAAGGATTCGCCGGACACCGCGCTCGAGCTGGAAAAGCTCCGTGTCGCGCTCGAGGCCGGCGCCGACACGGTGATGGACCTCTCCACCGGGGGCGACCTCCACGCCACCCGACTGGCGATTTTGGAAAGCACCCCCGTTCCCGTCGGCACGGTGCCCATCTACGACGCCGCCGTCCGGGTTAGGGACGCGGGGCGCGAAATCTGGCAGATGACCGCCGACGAGATCTTCGACGCCGTCGAGCTCCACGGCTCCGACGGCGTTGACTTCATTACCGTCCACTGCGGCGTGACCCGGGCGGCCATCGAGCTACTGCAGCGGGCCCCCCGTGTGGTGGGGGTGGTGAGCCGGGGCGGCGCCATCCTCACCGAGTGGATGCTTCGAAACGACCGGGAGAACCCGCTCTACGAGCAGTTCGACCGCCTGCTGGAGATAGCCCGGCGCCACGACATGACCCTCTCCCTGGGCGACGGGCTGCGGCCGGGGTGCCTGGCCGACGCCACCGACCGGGCCCAGATGCAGGAGCTCATCACCCTGGGCGAGCTTGGCCGCCGCGCCCGGGAGGCCGGCGTCCAGGTGATGATCGAGGGACCGGGCCACGTGCCCGCCGACCAGATAACCGAGAACGTCCGGCTGGAGAAGTCGCTCTGCGACGGCGCGCCCTTCTATGTCCTGGGGCCCTTGGTGACCGACATCGCGCCCGGATACGACCACATCACCGGGGCCATCGGGGGCACCATCGCCGCCATGGCCGGGGCCGACTTCCTCTGCTACGTAACCCCCGCCGAACACATCCGCCTGCCCGGCGTCGAGCACGTGAAGCTGGGGGTCATCGCCAGCCGGATCGCGGCCCACGCCGGGGACATCGCCCGGGGGCTCCCCGGGGCGCGGGATCGCGACGATGAGATGGGCCGCGCCCGCCGCGCCCTGGACTGGCGCAGGCAGTACGAGCTGGCCTTGGACCCGGAGCTGGTCCGGCAGTGGCGGGACAAAAGCCACCCCGCCGACGAATCGGTTTGCACCATGTGTTCCGAATTGTGCGCCATCAAGGGGATGCGCCGCGTGCTCTACGGGGATGGAAACGACCGGTAAAGGTTTTCTAGAGTCATACGCGGTCGATATCGTGGAAAGATGAGTACGAACTGCGGGGATGGATATGACAGGTAGAGGTTTTCTAGAATCCGGCGCGGTCGTTATCGTGAAATGATGAGTACAAACCGCGGGGATGTAAATGACGGGTAAGGGTTTTCTAAAAAGGCCCGACTGGCGGGTGGAGCGGATCGCCCTGGCGGCGGCGGTGGGGCTGGCGGCCGCGATAATCGTGCTCTTCGCCCTGGCCCCCACGGTGGAGGAGGGCCGCGCCGAGCGGCTGGACCTCTTCCTTGCCATTCTCCCGGACGACGCCCGGGTGGCCTTCGATGGCGGGCGCTACGACGAGGCGACCACCCGAGCCTCCGAGGCGTACCGCACCGATCTCGTCTTCCACGAACGGTGGGAGGAGCTCAAGGACACCGAGCTCATCAACATTTTCACCGTGGGCGAGGTGGTGGATTACTACGTCCGGTACTTCGTCCCCGCGGCGCGCTCCGTGGTTCGGTGAAACTCGAAAAGTGTCGTACGCGGAAGTTGGAGGCGCACGGGCCTCCTTTTTTTACGCCTGTTAATAATCGTTTTGGCTGATGAGGATGAGAACCGAGCGAAGCGAGCTATGCCCCCGGCAAAATGCCACTCGACCCTTCCGGGTTGCCGGTTCGAGATACCGAGCCCGTGGAGTGAATCCGGCACTTGCCGGTCGTGGGCGCGGAGGTGCGTTCAGTGGCACTTTTAATGAAGAGCGACCTGTAAAGCAATGACGGAGGAGTAATAAAAACGCCCGGTCGGGCGTCTTTTAAAGGAGACAAGGGGTTTCGCCAGAGGCGTTACTCGCTTCGCTCGTTTAAACCTCTTGTTACACTTATCGGGGAAGGATTGATGCGGTTACAGGCCGGCGCGGGCGATGGCGGCGAAGGCCTCCGGGTCCAGGCTCGCCCCGCCCACCAGGACGCCGTTCACGTCGGCCTGCGCCATGAGCACGGCGGCGTTCTCCGGCTTCACCGAGCCGCCGTAGAGGATTCTCACCCCACTCGCCGCGGCGCCGAGCGTTTCCTCGAGCAGCCCCCTCAAGAATTGGTGGGCCTCGCGAGCCGTCTCCGGCGTGGCGGTCCGGCCCGTCCCGATGGCCCAGACCGGCTCGTAGGCCAGGGTGGTTTTCCCCACGAGCTCCGGTCCCGCCCCGGCCAGGCTCTCGGAAAACTGCCGCCGCAGCACCGCCTCGGTCTCGCCCCGGTCGCGTTCCTCCAGGAGCTCGCCCACGCAGACGATGGCCTTGAGGCCCAGCTCGTGGGCCCGCTTGAGCTTGGCCAGCACCAGGGCGTCGGTCTCGCCGTAGACGTGCCGGCGTTCCGAATGGCCCAGAATCACCCAGCCGACGCCGCCACGCGCCCGCCAAGGATTTGTTCATCTCTACAAAAGCAACAAGCCTTCCACATGAACTGTTTCAGAAAAGGCCAGGAAATAGGAAATGGATTTGCGTTTTTTCAGAGG
>JAPLSK010000315.1 GCA_026398675.1 bacterium
CAACAGAGACTGGTAGAATGCTCTCGTACCTGGCCGTCCGCGATTTGGCCACCATCTCTAACCTCGAGGTGGAGCTGGACCGCGGTCTTTGCGCCATCACCGGCGCCACCGGGGCGGGGAAGAGCGTCCTGGTCGGGGCGATCGGGCTGGCCCTGGGGGAACGGGCCAAAGCCGACGCCGTGCGGAGCGGGGCCAAGGCCGCCGAGGTGCAGGCCATCTTCCGCGACGTGAGGCTGCCCGAGGAATTGGCGGAGGAGCTCGGAATCGAGCCGGCGCAGGAGGAGCTCATCATCCGCCGCCGGGTGGACGCCGGGGGGCGTTCGCGCTGCTGGCTCGGCGGGAACCTCGTCCCCGTCTCCACCCTCACCGCCGTGGGCGACCTTTTGGTGGACCTCCACGGCCAGCACGAACACCAGACCCTCCTCCAGGCCCAGGCCCAGCTGGAGCTCCTCGACGCCTTCGACGACCTGGTCGAGCTGCGTGGGAAGGTCACCCGCGGTTTCGAGGCGGTGCGTGCGGCCGAGGCGGCGCTGGCCGAGCTGGAGGAATCGGCCGCGGCCGATGAAAGACAGCTCGAGCTCTGGCGCCATGAGATAAAGGAGATAGACGACGCCCACCCGGACCCGGGCGAGGAGGAGTCGCTCCTAGGGGAGAGGCAGCGTCTGCGGGCCGTGGTCGAGCTCTCCCGGCTGTCCCAGGGCGCGCTGCAACTCCTGGGCGAGGGGGAGTCCTCGGCCCTGGACGGCGTCGAAGCCGCGCGCGGCACCCTCAAGGAGCTGGTCAAGCTGGACCCCGAACAGGGTCCCATCGAGGAGGAGCTGACCCAGCTCCGCTTCAGCCTGGTGGACTTCGTCGAGAGGCTCCGGGTGTACGGCGAGAGGCTCGAGGCCGATCCGGCGAGGCTGGAGGAGATAGAGACCCGCCTGGCACTCCTCGAGCACCTCAAGCGGAAGTTCGGGCCGACCGTGGCCGGGGTGCTCGAGTACCGGGAATGGGCAGCGCGGAGGCTCTCCGACCACGAGGACCGCGGCGCCGCAATGGCCCAGCGCAGGAAGGTTCTCGAAGAGGCCCGGGAGGAGTACCTCTGGTCGGCGAGGGAGATTTCCCAAAAACGGCGGGAAGCGGTGACTCGGCTGGTGCCGCGGGTCAACCAGATTTTAAAGCGCCTCGGCTTCCCCGAGGATTCGTTCGCCGTCGAGATCGAAAACCGACCGGGCGACGACGGCTGGTCCGGCGCGCGGGCGACATCCACCGGTCTCGACGCCGTGGAGTACCAGCTCGCCGCCAACCCCGGCGAACCGCCGCGCCCCCTGGCCAAGGTGGCCTCGGGCGGCGAAATATCCCGCGTGATGCTGGCCTTGAAGGGGGTCACCGGCGAGCGCTACGGCGTCCCCACCATGGTCTTCGACGAGGTGGACGCCGGCATCGGGGGACACATCGCCGGGGTGGTGGCCGAGCTCCTCCGTGACCTGGGGCGCACCCGGCAGGTCGTCGTCATAACCCACCTGCCCCAGATTGCGGCCAACACCGACGCCCACTACCGCGTGAAGAAGGACTCCGCCGAGGGCCGAACCTTCACCGACATCGAGCGGCTGGAGGGCGAGGAGCGGGTGGTGGAGCTGTCGGCCATGCTGGGGGGCGGGGAGAGCGCCGTGGAGCACGCCCGGGAGCTGCTGAAAAGGTAGTCTAGGCCGCAACTAAGAAAGATGGCCCGGTCCCGGGGGCCGGTTTTTTTAGCCTCAGTCGTATCAGCCTGAAACATCAGGGCTTGGAGAATGGTAATTCCGATAGACTCCCGGCAATAAAACAGAGCGATGAACCCGGAGATGCCGTCCAACTCACGGTCAACGGTTCACCGTGGCGGTCTAACCCGATCTACGGGCGTTGGTCCCAACACCCCGCCGTCCCCTAAATGTAACCTGCCTGACTGCATGGTCAACGACACCCAAGACAACGGCTACGCACAGCCGCTGGGGGTGGGTTGAATAAAACGCCGGCCCAAGCTACTCGACCCCTCCAGAAAATCGGCCACCCCGCGGCACCAGGACAGCCCGCGGTCAAACCCCAGCCTCTCGCCCGCCACCAGCGGCAGCCAGAGGCTGATGTGCCCCCCCGACACCTCCCGGAACCGGCAGCCCCAGCGGTCCCGCAGCCTCCGCAGGACGGTCACCGGCACCGCCCGATCCCCCCGTCCGGCGACGAGGCAGACGTTTTCAGGGGCCGTCAGTGGCCTGAGCTCGGTCAAATCCAGCGGGGCCAGCATCCTGAGGACTTCTTCCGGTGTGACGCCCTGGGCGAAGACGGCCCGCCTCACCCGGTCGGTGAGCGGAGAGCGGAGAATGGTCTCCGCCGGCCGGGCCGCCGGGGCGATGAGGACGACCTTGTCCGGCGGCTCTTCCGCCAGACAGGCGTGGAGCCCGGCGATAAGACCCCCCAGACTGAAGCCCATGATGTAGAGACCGCCGGACAGGCTGCGCAGCCAGGCCGCCGCGGCGGCCACCTCCGCCGTCGCCTGAACGAAAGAGTCCAGGGTGAGGGCCAGGTCGCCGGAGACGAAACGCGCGCCGTGAGCCTCGCCCGGTGGCTTGCGGCTCAGGTGATGGGGCAGTTCGAGAACGAACACGCAAAGACCCCGGCGCACCAGGAGCGCCGCCGTCTCCGACAAGGAGAGGTGACTGGGCTGGAGCCAGCCGTGGATGAAGAGAACGGCGGGTGTGGCAGGTTCGATCTCCCCGTAGAGCCGACCGACGACCTC
>JAPLSK010000316.1 GCA_026398675.1 bacterium
AGGGGACACGTCGCAGCCCTTCCTCCGCGTAATTGCTCTACATGACCATCCCGCCGTCAATGTTGATGATCTGCCCGGTGACGTAATCCGCCGCGGGGGAGCAGAGGAAGGCGATAACCCCGGCCACGTCCTCGGGCGTTCCGGCCCGTCCCAGGGGGATGGTGGCGAGGAAGGCTTTCTTCACCTCATCGGGCAGGCCGGCGGTCATCTCGGTCTCGATGAACCCCGGCGCCACGGCGTTGACGGTGATCCCGCGCCCGCCCAGCTCCTTGGCCAGGCTCTTGGTCAGCCCCAGGAGCCCCGACTTGCTGGCGGCGTAGTTGTCCTGCCCCACGTTGCCGGTGAGGCCCACGACGCTGGTGACGTTGACGATGCGGCCCTTGCGCGCCTTCTGCATCGGGCGGACCACCGCCTTGCAGCAGGCATAGGCCCCGGTGAGGTTGACGCGCAGGACCAGGTCCCAGTCCTCGGGCCGCATGCGCATGAGGAGGCCGTCGCGGGTGACGCCGGCGTTGTTGACCAGAACCTCGACGGCGCCGAAGGTTTTGGCGACATCCTCGGCCGCGGACTGGACGGCGTCGAAGTCGCCCACGTCCACGCCCCAGCCCTTCGCCTTCCCACCCCCGGCGGTGATTTCCCCGGCGGTACGCTCCGCCCCGGGGGCGTCCAGGTCCCAGACGGCGACGGGGAACTCCCGCGCCAGTGCCTTCGCCGCGGCGGCGCCGATGCCTCGGGCCCCGCCGGTCACTATCGCCGCGCCTCTCTCACCCATGATTCCTCCTAAAGTCCCGACGCGTCGAGCTCAGCCTTGGCCTCGGCGAGGGATTTTTGCCAAAGGGCCAGCTCCTCCGCGGCCTTGGTCATCCGGTCCAGCGCCTCCTCGCGGCTCAAGAGCAGAACCTCGGCGGCGGTGACGGCGGTCTGGTTGAGCATCTCGATGAACCGCTCCACCTCGTCAACGGCGGCGGCGACCATCTCCTCGGCCCGGTCGCTCGTCTTCCCGATGCGCTTGGCGTCGCGGTTGACCCGGTCGGCGAGCCCCACGGCCCGCAGCCGCGATGCCAGGGCAATCAAGGCCCGCAGCGCCTCCCGCCGGGTCTCGCTGATGATTTCCTCGTCCAGGTCGCCGGTTTTCTCCCAAAAATTTACGAACACGCGCTCGATGGCGGCCAGGCGCGATTTGAAGCGGTGCGACAGTCCGCTGAACCCGGACAGCTCACGCAGGATGGAGCGCGCGATGTGGACCGGGCGCCCCGTGAGCGCCGCGGACCAGACCACGTACCCCAGCACGGCGACGGCGAGGAGGCTGACGGAGGGCCAGAACCAGGCAAGGACGAGGTTGAAGATGACCGCCGCCCCCACGAGGATGACGAGTAGAGTCAGCCGCGAGGCGCTCAAAAAAGCGCGCCGGAAGATCGCCTTCTTCTGCCAGGTCTCGAGCATTTTTAAAAACTCCAGATTTCGCCGCCGAAATAGTCGGCCAGGAAAAATTCCCGCGCCGCTTCCGGCAGCCGTCCCTGCGCCGCGTACAATTCGCCGAGAAGACGATGCGCGGCGGAGAAGCGGGGTCGGCGGTTCACCGCCTCCTTGAGCTGCCCGACCGCCTCATCGTAGCGGCCGAGCCACTTGAGCGCCATTCCGTAGGCCATCCGCGCGGGGATGTAGTCGGGGTCGGCTTCGACGGCCCGCGAGTAGAGCGACAGGTACTCCTCCGGCGGATATGTTCCCGTCCTCTCGAGGAGCGCCGCCAGGTCGTAGAGTGCGTCGGCGTAATCCGGGGCCAGCTCCGCCGCGTGCTCATAGTCCCCGAGCTGGCCCGCGGCATCGCCCAGGCGGCCCCGCACCGCGCCCCGCCGCTCGTAGGTCTCGGCGTCGTCGGGGCGGATCTCCAGGGCCCGATTGTACAGAACGAGCGCCTCCGAGGAAAGCCCCTGCTTCTCGAGGGCCAGCCCGGCGTAAAATTCTCCCGAAAAGCCGTCGTCCGCCGGCACCACGGGCGCCAGGGTCAGCCCCAGGCAGACCAGGAGCAGGACCCAGGGCAGAAAGTTCAATCGGGCTTTCCTGTCCCGGACCATGCGGACCAGATGGGCTACGAAACCGGCGCCGAGGAGCGCCATGACCGGCAACAGCGGCATCCGGTACCGGCTGGTGACGAAGAAGGCGACGACCCCCACGACGTAGGTGACGGTGAAGGCGACGAGGATGGTGAGCCCGCGCCCCGCGCCGGGATTTGCCAGCATCCGCCCGCGATCGCGGCCCATGGCGGACACGAGCCCCGCCAGACCGAAGGGGGCCGCCAGCCACCAGCGCAGCGGGTTGAGCCGGAGCCAAAGGCTCTGGCCCCGCGCCCAACCGATGTTCACGTTGTTGGAAACGTCCGCCGCGTTGAAGAACCCCAGGGCCTTTTTGAAGAACAATCCGATCGCCCGTCCGGGGGACGCGAAGACGGCGTCGAGACCCCGGGTGTACCAGTATCCGCCGTCGGCCAGGCTCCCGGCGCCGCCCAGGTCCGAATCGCCCGCGAGCTGTCGCCAGGCCATACCCGGCGGCACCGACGAAAAGCCGTCCGCCTCCGGGCCGTTGCCGATGAAGAAATTCACCCCGCCGTTGGCGCTCACCAGAACGAATTTCCCCGACTCGAAGAGGTTGTGGATGGTGGCCGGGAGGATGACCGCCAGCGCTAGACCCAGGGGGATGAGCGCGGCGGCCAGGGCCCGCTTCCAGTCAAAATTCTCGTCTCGCAGGCCGTAGAAGAGCCCCAGCGCCGCCGCCACCGGCAGGAAGAGCAACAGATTGGGTCGGGCCAGCGCGCCGAACCCCAGGGCGATTCCGGCCCAGATGAGCCTCCCTCTCCGCGTCTCCCAGTCGAGGCCCTCCTCCCAGGCGTTGACGAAGAGTGCCAGGGAGAGGAGGTAGGTCAGCGTTTCCAGGGTGACGGAGACGGCCTGCTCCTCGAAGAAGGGACCGAGGTCGTAGAGGGCGACGAAGAGCGCCGCGGCGAACGCGGGCCAGCGGCCGAAGAGCTTCTTCCCCCACTGGAAGGTCAGCGCGACGACGCCCAGCCCCAGAAGGGTGTTGAAGATGTGCGCGGCGAGGATGGATTTGCCGCCCACCGAGGAGTAGAGGTCGGTCAGGAACCAGACGTAGAGCGGCGGCTTGAAGTAGGGACCGCCGGGCATCGCGGCCCCCTCGGCCCCCAGCCGCGCCAGGAAGCTGTGGTAGCCGGCGTCTATTATCGGGAAGTGGTAGAGCGGCGAGCCCGAGTAATCGAAGGCGTAGAGAATTCGCGCCGCGAGGGCGACCAGAATGAGCGCCAGCAGCAGCTTGGCGTCCCGCCTGAAATCGCTCTTGAGCAGCCGCTCGGTCATCATAGGTAGTTGAAGGAGTAGAGGAGCAGGTAGCCGCCCACACCCAGGACCACCACCGGCCCGGCCCACCACAGGAAGCGGTACAAGTTCCCCCAGAACGCGTTTTCCCGGAAGCGGCCCGACAGGCGCTCGACGGTCTTTGATAAGAATACAGCCAGTAATGCCACCGCGATCATCGTCACCGCGATGCCCAGGCTGTAGACGGCCAGGGCGGCGAAGGGGTCGGCCAACTTATCGAAAAGCTCGGTCGCCGCCGAGTTGCCGAAGTAGTTTAAAAGCGCCCCCCGGCACGGCACTATCCCGCCGGAGACGCCCAGGGCGACCAGACGTTTTATCGAGCGGGGCTCGTCGTCCCCCGCGGCCCAGGTGGGGAGGTGGACGTGGTCGTGCCCGTGATGGTGGTCCGATTCCACCGCGTCGCCGTGGTGGTCCACCGTCCCGTGCCGCCGCGCGTGCTCCCGGATCCGCTCCCGGAGCATCCAAACCCCCACCAGGATGACCAGCGAGGCGCCGACGACGGAGGTGATGCCCTGCAGGAGGACCTCGTCCACGAGGTTCCCGGCGAGCTTCACCGCGAGGGCGATGGCGTAGACGACGACGGTGTGCGTGGCGGCGGTGACGAGCCCCAGGATGACGGCGTCGAGGGCGGCGCGGGCGGGCTTCCGGCCCGGGGTGCTCCCGACCATGTAGGCGGAGATGATCGCCTTGCCGTGGCCGGGCTGGAGGGCGTGGCCGGCCCCCCACCCGAAGTAGAAGAGAAATTGGAGGAACATCAGTCGGCAAGCCTTCGGCGGAGGGTGTCCAGGGCGTGGATGACCGTCCGGCGGCGGACGAGTTCCCGGTCGCCGGTGAGTTTCAGTTGTCGGGTGAAGAGGAAGCGGCCGTCGGGGTCCGGGTGGACGAGCGTCCGTTGAAGGTCCACGAGGAGATCCCCCCGCGTCGGCGGCCAATCGCCCAGGCTGTGCGGGTGCTGGGCCAGGCCAACGAACACAGTCCCGACCGGCTTTTCCGGCGAACCGCCTCCGGGACCGGCCACGCCGGTGGTGGAGAGGGCGATGTCG
>JAPLSK010000317.1 GCA_026398675.1 bacterium
ACCTCGCCCAGCGGCACCCCCCGGATTCCGGGCCCGGCGGTGAGGTAGCCACACTCGTGGTCGCCGGTGACGATGACCAGGGTGTCGTCCCAGGAGCCGCCGTTGTCCGGGTCCTCGACCCAGTCCACGGTGGCCCGGACCGCCGCGTCGAACCCCCGCTCCTCGCCGATCATCCGGTCCATGTCGCCCGCGTGGGAGGCCCAGTCCACGGCGCCGCCCTCGACCAAGAGGACGAAGCCCTCGGGGTCGCGGTCCAGGACCGCCAGGGCCGCCCGGGTGCACTCGGCCAGGGTCGGGTTCTCGGGGTTCGCGCCGGACGAGTCGGCCAGGGCGTAATCGAAGCCGCCGTCCTCGCCGCCGAAGAGGCCGAACAGGCGTTGGGTGCGCGGGTTCTGTGCCGCCTCCAGGAGACGCGCCCCGCCGTCCGGACTGCCCGCGACGCGCTCCACCAGCCGCCAGACGCCGTAGTCGCCGCAATCGGCGGCCAGACGGTCGAGCTGCGCCCGGTTGACGTAGTCGGAGTTCCACGCCGGGTGCCCCGCGCCGATGAGCACCTCCGGCGGACTTGAGCTTCCGCCGCGCCCGCCGCCGTAGCCCTCGCCGGAACCCGTAACGCCGGGCACGCCCCACACCCCCTCGTCGAAAATCGCGTAGCCGTTCCCCCGGTCGTCGTTGTGGGCGTACCAGGCCCCCGGGGTGGCGTGGGAGACGGGAACGCTCGTGACCGCCCCCGAGGCCAGGCCCATCGCCTCGGCGTACTCCCGGATGCAGGCGAGGCGCACGAGGTCTCCGGGGCCGGTGCAGATGTTCCCCGCGTCCGCCTTGAAGCCGGTGTACATGGCGGTGGCCGCCGAGGCGCTGTCCGTCGCCGCCCGGGCCACGTAATCGAAATCCTCCCAGGCCCGCGCCGGGTCGTAGCCCACGCCGCCGTCGGCGCGCCGGGTGTCCGTGTCCCAGGTGGAGACGGCCCAGGAGTCCCAGCCGGTGTACACCGGGTCCTCCCCGGTGTAGTCTTTGACCGCCTCCAGGTGCTCGTAGCCCCAGCCGTCGGAGATGAAGAGGATGACGTGGCGCGGGAGGGCGGGCTGGACGGCGCAGCAGGAGAGGAGGAGGACCGCTAGGACGGGGACGATGAACGCGCGCGGTTTCACGGGAACCTCCGTCGTTATCGGGAACCCGCCCGCCCCTCACCCCAACCCTCCCCCCAAAGGGGGGAGGGGGCAATGGCAGCCCTCACCCTTTATCCCGTCGGCGCGCCGCTCCCGGAGGGAGAGGGGGGCCGGTCCGACCATCACCCCAGCCCGTACCTCGCAGTTTGCGATGACGTAGGGCGGCCCCTCTGCGGGCCGCCGCATTTCAACCCTCACCTTAGCCCGCAGGCAAGCCGCTCCCTGGAAAGGAGAGGGGACCGTTCCACCCCTCTCCCCAGCCCTCCCCCCCAAAGGGGGGAGGGGGCAATGACAACCCCCACCCGCCGACCGGCTAAAACTCCGTGGCGCTGGTGAAGCGGAAGCCCTTGAACTTCACCGCCGGCACCCGGATGCTGGAGAAGTCCTCCGCGATTAAAAGCGTGTCGGCGCTCAGGGCCTCGATCCGCGAGAATGCCCGTAGCATGGACTCGGTGAAGCGCAGGTTCTTCACCGGCCGCGAG
>JAPLSK010000318.1 GCA_026398675.1 bacterium
GGCGGCTCGGCGGAGACCGCCCTGGTGAACGCGGTCAGCCTCCTGGTCGTCGCCTGCCCCTGCGCCCTGGGGCTGGCGACCCCCATGGCGGTCATCGTGGGATCGGGTCTGGCGGCCCGGCGGGGGGTCCTCTTCCGCGACGCCGCCGTCATGGAGACAGCAGCATCCATTGATACAGTGGTTTTCGACAAGACCGGGACGCTGACCGTGGGCCGGAGCCGTGTCACGGAGGTCGAGACCTTCGGCGCGGACGAGGGGGAGGCGCTGGCGCTGGCGGCGGGCCTGGAGCGGGGCTCCAACCACCCCTTCGCCTCGGCGGTGCTGGCCGCCGCCGGGGAGCGCGGACTCTCCCCTCTGGACGTGGCGGACGTGGAGGAGCTGGCGGGCGCCGGCGTCCGGGGCTCACAGGGCGGCGCCCCGATTCTCTTGGGCCAGCGCTCCATGCTGGAGTCCGCCGGTATTGACCTCTCGGCCGCCGACGGGTTCGAGGCGGAGCAAGCGGCGTCCGGCTCCGGCATCGCCTACCTGGCCCGGGACGGAGCCCTCCTCGCCGTCCTGGCGGTTTCCGACGAGCCGCGCCCCGAGGCCGCCGAGGCGCTGGATGGGCTCAAAAAGCTCGGCATCCGCACCGTCCTGGCCACCGGGGATCGCGAGGCCCCGGCCCGGGCGGTCGCGGATAAACTCGGCATCGGGGAGGTCCACGCCGGTCTCGATCCGGCCGGCAAAGCGGAGCTGGTCCGGCGGCTCCAGGCCGGCGGTGCCCGTGTGGCAATGGTGGGCGACGGCATCAACGACGCCGTGGCGCTCTGTGCGGCCGACGTGGGGGTTGCCCTGGCCTCGGGCACCGATGTGGCGGTGGAGTCGGCCGACGTGACGCTGGTCCACGGCGGCATCGGGGCGGTGGCGCGCTCCTTCGTCCTGGCGAGGAAGACGCGCGGCACGATCAAGGGCAACCTCTTCTGGGCCTTCGCCTACAACATGGGGATGCTGCCGGTGGCCGGTCTGGGGCTTCTCTCGCCGGTGCTGGCGGCGGGGGCGATGGCCCTGAGCTCCCTGTCGGTGTCCGTCAACGCCCTTGCGCTCCGGCTGAGGGCCCGATGATTGAACGAATGCGTTACTTTTTACCCCATCCCGGCGGCGGGAGGGGCCTTTTTTACGGTTTTTTCGGCGGGCGGGGCCCGCGAAGGCCCTGTCTGCGCCGGTAAATCACACCCCCAGGCCGTTCCGCGGAACTGTGGCATTTTTTTTGCACATGTATCCCCTGACTGGGCTTGACATTACGAGGGGACTCCGGGTATATTTCTCCTTCAACTACTTGAACATTAACGAGATGCGCGGTTTTTTCAAAAGGGCTCTGGATATCGTTGTCGCCGTGGTCGGCATCGCCCTGTTCGCGCCGGTGATGGGCGTCATCGCCGTGGCGATAGCCCTGGGCTCGCCGGGTCCGGCGCTCTTCCGGCAGGAGCGTGTCGGCCACCGCGGGCGCATCTTCCCGATGTACAAGTTCCGCACCATGGAGGCGGACGCGGACGGCCGCGGCATCACCTCGGCGGGCGACCCCCGCATCACCCGCGTGGGCGCCTTCTTGCGCTCCTGGAAGCTGGACGAGCTGCCGAACCTCTTCAACGTTCTCCGGGGCGAGATGGGCCTGGTCGGCCCCCGGCCCGAGCTGCCCTGCTACCTTAAGGGCCTGAACGAACGCCAGCGGCGCATCCTGGAGCTCCGACCCGGCATCACCGGCCTGGCCCAGCTCCGTTACATCAACGAATCGCTGGTCATCACCCCGGATCAGGTGGACCGGGATTACGAGTGGATTCTGGCGCAGAAAATCAGCCTCGACCTGGCCTACATGGAGCGGGCCGGGGCCTTCTACGACCTGAAGCTCATCCTCGCCACCCTGTGGATGCTCCTGCGCGGCGATTCGGCGAGGGCCCGGCTTCCCCACGTGCCGAAGCTGGCGGGCTCCCCCGAGACGGCGAATTAAACGCCGGTCCCGCCGGGGGGGCCGTTGGGGGCGAGAGATTGCAAGCATGTTGCGCGCCCGTGGGGGCGTTTTAGTATCCGTCGGTGTGGTATCCGCACCCGGCTGATGTTACGGATACCAATTGTAGGGCGGGGACTTCAGTCCCCGCCGCTTTTACCCCTCACCCCCATCCCCTCTCCCCAGAGGGGCGAGGGGGGCCGCGGGCCGTCGCGTTTACGTTCCCGGCCCCGACCCTCACCCCCATCCCCTCTCCCACAGGGAGAGGGGGGCTGCGGGCCTCACCCCGGCCCGCGCCTTGCAGTCTGCGATGACGTAGGGCGGGGATTCCTCTCCCCGCCGCGTTTACGTTCCCGGCCCCGACCCTCACCCCCATCCCCTCTCCCACAGGGAGAGGGGGGCTGCGGGCC
>JAPLSK010000319.1 GCA_026398675.1 bacterium
TGGCCTCCAGGTTGTCCGGCTCCAGGGCCAGGGCGTAGCGGAACTGGTCCACCGCCTCCTCGTAGCGCTCGGTCACCATGAAGATGTAGCCGAGGTTGACCCGGGCGAAGACGTAATCGGGCTTGAGCTCCAGGGCCTCGCGGAACCGGGTCTCCGCCTTGGTGGTGAGGTCCTGGGCGAGGTAGATGAATCCGAGGTTGGCCAGGGCGAGGGCCGAGTCGGGGGCCAGGGAGACGGCGCGCTCCAGCTTCGTCTGGGCCTGCTCGTACTCCCCGCGCATGGAAAGAAGCGTGCCCAAGGCGGTCAGGGCGTCGGAGTAGTCGGGCCAGGAATCGGTGGCGGCGCCGTAGAACTGCTCGGCCTCCGTCAGGTTCCCGTCGAGCTCGTCTATGAGCCCCAGGTAGAAGTACGCCTCGGCGGCCGACGGCGGTTCCTCGCCCTCGGGGCCGCTCGTGAGGTAGTCCACGAAGAGGAGCTGGGCGTCTTCCAGGTTCCCATCCCGGTAGGCCGTGATGGCCGTGGTCAGCGCCTCGTCCACCTCGCGCTCGAGACCCAGGGCGGCGGTGAAAAGAAGCGGGATCAAAAGGACGGTCGCTTTACGCACCTGGGTTTCCTCCCGGCGTTCGGGCCGACGGCAATCCTGCGTTTCCCAAGAGCCTCCACCGAGGGTTTCCGCCCGGCGTTCGGGCGACGAAGGCGCTACCCGATTCCCGAGGGGCTACCCGGACAGGGGCTCGAGGGTCAGCTCCAGGACGGGGGGGTGGATGGACTTGACCCGTGCGCCCGGCGGCAGGACCGGCACCGGCTCCACCGCGTACACCCCGGCCCGCCAGACCGGCGGGAAGACCTCCACGGAGGGGGCGGAGTCGGCGAGCTCGCCCACCGGCGCCTCGACGACCAGCTCCACCGTCCGGGGCTTAAGGACGGCGGCGAAGCCCTCGGGCACGCGGACCACCTGCACGGGAACCCGCCAGGAATGGACCTCGGCCGGGATGAGCTCCACGTTGACCACCACCAAGAGCCCCTCCACCGGCTCGACCCCCGGTCCGATGGGCATGAGCGCCACCTGCCGCCGGCCGGACTCGGTCATGCCCGAGATGTCAACCGGCGCGGTCTCCACGTAGGTCATCTCGGCCAGGGCGCTCGCCGGGCCGCGCAGGCGCACCTCGGGGCGGTCGCAGGTCACGCGGGCCACCGTGAGCCCCTCGGAGGGTCGGCCCACGATGCGTGGCCGGACACGCACCTTCTTCACCTTTTCTGCGTCCAGGGTGATGACGAGCTCGCGGTGCGGCAGGACGTTCAGGATCGTCAGCTCGAAGCCGGGGGGGAGGGAGACGTCGCCGGTGGCGATCTCCTGGGTGGTGGGCCCGAGCTTGCGGCCCTGGAGGTCCACCTCGGCGGAGAAGTCCTCGTCGGTCAAGGACAAGAGGTCCATGCCCCGGCCGCGGACTATCACGGGGACGGTCCTCTCGCTGCCGGCGGTGACGACGGTGCCCGGGGGGACATTGGCCAGGACCACGGGGACGTTGAAGGTGCGCGTGCGCTCGGCGACCGCGTTGGCGTAGAGCCAGACCGCGGCGGCCACCACCAGCGAGATGACCTTCAGTCCCCAGTTCTTGGAAAGCGACTGCCAGAAACGGGCACGCTTGGAGGCCATCGGACCTTCCAGGGTTGACCGGGACAAGGACGGCCGAGCCCGTGTCGCCGCGCGTGGAAAGGCGGGGGTTCCGCCCTAGTCCACGCCGAAAATCTTCGTCAGATCGGAGCGCAGCTTGCCGAGCTCGTTGATGGTGTACTCGGTGAGCTTGCCGTTGCGGGCGATGGAGGCCACCTGGCGCTCCTCGGATACCACGAGGGCCAAGGCGTCGGACTCCTCGGAGATGCCGATGGCGGCGCGGTGCCGGGCGCCGTACTTGCGCGAAAGCCCCGGCGGATCGGCCAGCGGCAGCATCGTACCCGCCGAGGCCACCATCCCGTTGCGGATGATGGTCGCACCGTCGTGCAGCGGGCTCTTCTCGGTGAAGATGGTCACCAGGAGCTCCGGCGTCACCTGGGCGCCGATTTTCACCCCGCGCTCGATGTAGTACCTTAAGCCGTCGGTGT
>JAPLSK010000320.1 GCA_026398675.1 bacterium
GCGCCCTGGCAGCTCATCCCCCTCGGCTCGCGCCACCAGGGCGAGCGGCGGCTGGCGGTGGAGGGAGTCCTGGCCCTCGGCTGGCCCGGCCCCCGGGGACTGGTGGAGGAGGGCCGCGACGAGGCCCAGAACCGGCTTCGCGTCGAGGCGGAAATCTGCGCCAACTGGGGCGGCGAGCTCTGGGGCGCCGTGCCCCACGAGGGCGGGCTGGCCACGCTCTACGTCTTCGCCGAACCCTCAGCTGCGGCGGGGGCGGGATACGCCGTCCTCGCGGAGTTCAGCGACCGCTCCGGCGGTCTGGCCGCCGGCCCCTTGAGCGACTATTACCTCCGCGGGGCACACTCCTCGGTGGTCGTCCCGGCCGGAGAGCCGCTCCTGCGGGCGGTCCGCTCGGCCGTCCTGGCGCCCGCGGGCACACTGGTCTGCCCCCCCGAGGACGCCCCAGCGGCGGAGCCGGATTTCGAAGAGGAGCGCGAGATCGCCGTCGCCGACCGGAGGCTCTGCGTCCTGGTCCCCTCCCATGCCCGGGAGGAGGCGGGGCAGCCGCTGTTGGGCCTGGAGAAAATCCTGGCCCACGCCGATTCCTGGCTGGAGGAGCTCCGCCAAGGCCGCCCGGTGGTCGGGGTTATCACCGGCGAGCCGGGCAGCGGGAAGAGCCGCCTGGCGTCGGAACTCTGCGACTTGTTCGCCGAGCTGGGCGACGCCCACCTATTCCGCGCCCAGCCCTGGTGGAGCTACGACCCCTACGGCCTGTGGCGGCGGATGCTCCTGGCGGTCTGGGGGCCCGTCTCCAGCTCCGCGGCGGCCGAGGCGCAGCGGCGCGCTCTGGGCGAGGCGGCCCCCCGCCTGGCCGAGTTCATCGCCCTCTTCACCGGCGGGAAGCTCTCCGAGCCGCTGTGGGGCCTCTCCCCCGGCGAGAAGGGGGAGATGGCCGGCGAGCTTCTGCTGGCCGCCATCATGGCCCGGGGCGGGCGACCGCTCACCGTGGTCGTGGACGACGCCGAGTGCCTCGACCCCGGTTCTGTTTCTTTGATCCGCTCCCTTACCGGAGCGGGACCGCCGCTGGCCGTCATCCTCTGCGGCGACAAAGCCCCCAAGGGATTGACGGCGCCCGCCGTCGCCATCGAGCCGCTGCCGCCCGCCGAGGCCGAGGGGCTCTTCAAGACCCTCTCCGGTCGGGACGCCGTGGCGCTGGGCCCCGTCTCGCCGCGGGAGCTCCTGCCGGGGCGCCTGACCTACCTGGCGCTTCTGGCGGCGCGCGACCGGCTGACGCCCATCCACGCCCGCCTGCCCCTGGACCGGCTGGCCGCGGAGCTCTTCGCCCTGGAGGGGGATCCCGAGGCGCTGGAAACGGTGTCGGTCCTCGGGCCCCGCTTTTCGGCCGGCGACCTGGCCGCGGTCACCGACGACGTCTCCCCGCTGCGGGCCCGGCTGGCCGAGTGCTCCCTGGTGACCCGGGAGGGCGGGGAGTACGCCTTCGCCGGTCAGGCCGCCTGGCGGGCCGCCTACGTCGCGGTGGACCCAGGGCGCCGCCGCGAGCTGCACTTCAACGCCGCCCGCTTCTACCAGCGCCAGCACGGCGGGGTGGTGGCCCAGGCGGTGAACCACTTCATGAACTGCGGCGACCCGGCGGAGCGGATAACCGCCCTGGAGCTGGCCGGGCAACTGGCCGCCGAGGTGGGCTCCTTCGACGCGGCCATCGCCTACTACGCGGACGCGGTGGAGGCCGCCCCGGACCGCCGGGCCGTCCGGAGACTCCGCACCGGGCTGGCGGGGATTCTCGCCTCGGAGCACCGCTTCGCCGACGCCGGCGCCATCCTGGTGGAGCTTTACGACCAGGCGGAGGAGGGGGAGGAGGCCGAGCGGGCCGAGCTGGCCCTCCAAAACGCCGCCATCCACTGCGCCAGGGGAGAACCGGACGAGGTCGAGCTCTGGATCGGCCGGTCGGCGGCCTGCGACCCCGAGGGCCGCTGGGACGCGCGGCGCGAGCTGCTACTGGGCGAGACGGCGCTGCGGATAAACAAGCGGGAGGAGGCGCTCGCCCACCTGGAGCGGGCGGGGGTGGGGGAAGACCGCGAAGGCGCGCGGGCCCGGTCGCTTTTGGGAAAAACGCTCCTGGAGCTGGGTCGCCCCGACGAGGCCTACGCACACCTGGCCCAAGTCCTGGAGTGGGCGGAGGCGACCGGCCACCTCTCCCTGGCCGCCGAGGCGCAGCAGGGGCTGGCCGAAATCTACCAGAACCGCCGCGAGCCGACCAAAGCCCTCGAGGCGCTGGAGGCCGCCCTGGCCCGGGAGCGCTCCCTGTTGCAGGCCGGGCAGGTGGCCGAGACCCAGGCCCGCCTGGGCGAGCTCTACCTGGAGCACGGCCGCGGCCCCGAGGCGGAGAAATCCCTCTCCGAAGCGGAGCGCACCTTCGGGCGCCTGGGCAACGAGCCCCGTCGGGCGGCGGTCCGGCAGGAGCGGGCGCTGGTCCTGACGAATCTGGGGCGGCTCGCCGAGGCCCGTGAAATTACCGAGGAACTCCTGCGCGTCCGCCAGGGGAAGCGGGACCGCTTCGGCACGGTCCGGCTGTCCTACGAGCTCGGGCTGCTGGCCGATTACCTTGGAGACTGGACCGCCGCCGCCCGCCACCACGACGCGGCCCTGTTGGGAGCCAAGGAGCTGGGCGACGCCGAGCTCTCCAAAAAGGCCCGCCTGGCCTACGCCGACACACTCCTCGGCCGAGGGAAAACGGCGGAGGGGCTCGAGGCGCTCCGCGAGGCGGGGGATGAGGTGGAGACGGAGCACCGGACGGCGGAGCTCTACCGCTCGTTGGGCCTGTTCTCCGAGGCGGCCGCCCTTCACTCCAAGGCGCTGGCGAGGGGCGACGTGGCGGACCCGCGGCTCCGGCTGGCCCTGTCCCTGGACCTTCTGGTCTCGGGGGACATTTCCGCCGGACGGAAGGCCGTGGAGGGCGTCGAGTGGCCGAAGCGGCCCGACCACGAGCTCACCCTGAACCGCCTCTGGGCCAGGGCGCTCCACGAAACGGGGCTGGGGCGCAAGGCGGCCGAGGCCTGCCGCGATTACCGGGAGAGGGCGGAGGCCTCCGGCGACCTGCGCCACCGGCTCCGGGCGGCCGGGCTGACGGCCGACGTGGACTCCCGGAACGGCGACACGGAGCGGGCGCGGGCGACACTCGACGAGGCCCTGGCTTATCCCGAGGTGCCGGCTATCACCTGGCGGCTCCGCCTCCAGGCCGGGCTCCTGGCGGGCCGGGTAGAAAACGCCGACGCCAAACGGGAGTATTTCAAGCAGGCCCTCGGCGCCCTCGAACGGCTGGCGGCCGGACTCCCCGACCCGCGACTTAAAAGCCGTCTCCTGGCGGGCGACGCCGCCAAAACCCTCCGACGGGGGTAGCCGTGGCCCGGCAGAATCCGAAACAGACCCCGATGATGCGCCAGTACCTCGCCTTCAAGGAGCGGTACCCCGACCACCTGCTCCTGATGCGCATGGGCGACTTCTACGAGAGCTTCGGGGAGGACGCCCGCCGGGTGGCCGAGACGCTGGACATCGCCCTGACCACCCGGGACAGGGGCCACCCGGACGCGGTCCCCCTGGCCGGCATCCCGCACCACGCGCTGGGGTCGTACCTGCCGAGGCTCCTGGCGGCGGGGCACCACGTGGCGCTGGCGGAGCAGCTCGTCGAGGGGGACCCGCTGGACGCCACCTCTTCCCCCGCAATCTCGTCGGGCGCGCAGACCAAGAAGCGCGGCGACGGCCCCACGGGCCTGGTCGAGCGCGAGATAGTCCGCCTCTACTCCCCGGGCACGCTCTACGAGGAGGAACTGCTGGGCGGCGCCCGGTCCAGCTACCTCGCCGCCCTGGCCGAGGGGCGGGGCGGGTACGGGGTGGCCCTGGCCGATCTCTCCACCGGCGAGTTTCTGCTGGCCGAGTTCGCCGGACCCGGCGGTGTAACCACCCTGGAGGGTTTCGGGGTGGAGGGGTATAAAATGGCGCAGCGGGCCGCCGCCGCCGTGGTCGCCTACCTCGAGGAAACCCAACTCGGGGGGCCGCTCAACCTCCGCCCGCCGAGGCCCATCGAGCGGGGCGCGTTTCTCCGCCTGGACCGGGCCACGGTGGACACCCTGGAGCTGGTCACCTCGTCCGCGGACCGGTCGAGCAGCCGGCGGAGTCTTTTGGAGCTGGTGGACCTGACGCTGACCCCCATGGGCCGGCGGCTGCTGCGGGGCTGGCTGGTGGCACCGCTGGCTCGCCTGGAACCTATTTTGGAGCGCCAGGCCGCCACGGCCGACCTGGTGGGGGACGCCGACGCGCGCGCCGACCTGCGCGAACGGCTCTCGGGGCTGGGGGACCTGGAGCGGGCCGCGGGGCGGGTGGCCCTGCGCAAGGCCGCGCCCCGGGACCTCGTTCTCATCCGCGACACGCTCGGCCGCGTCCCCACCCTGGCGGAGTGGCTGAAGGGCAGGAAAGAGGGCGCCTGGACGACGCTGGGCCAAGGGCTGGAGGAGCTCTCCCATGCCGGAGAACTGCTGAAGCGGGCCCTGGTGGAAGAGCCGGGCCAGGTCGGCTCGGGCGGCGTCATCGCCCCGGGCTGGGACCCCGATTTCGATCGGGCCAACGAGGAGCTCGAAGAGGCGGAGCGCTGGATTAGAGGTCTCCAGGAAAAGGAGCGCGGGCGCACCGGCATCGGCAGCCTCAAGGTCGGCTTCAACAAGGTCTTCGGCTACTTCATCGAGGTGCAGCGCTCCAAGGCGGACCGGGTCCCCGAGGACTACCTCCGCAAGCAGACCCTGGTCGCCGCCGAGCGCTACATCACCCCGGAGCTCAAGGAGAAGGAGGCGGTGATCGTCCGGGGCCGGGAGCGCCTGGCCGGCCTCGAGACCCACCTCTACCGCCGGCTCCTGGAAGAGCTCGATTGCTGGACGGCGGAGCTGGCCGAGCTTTCCGGGGCGCTGGCCCGGCTGGACGTCGTCGCCTCCCTGGCCGAGACGGCCGCCCGGGGCGGATGGTGCAGGCCGGAGCTCGACCTGTCTCGCGACCTGGAGCTCGTCGAAGCCCGGCACCCCCTGGTGGAGCGCCACGGGAGGGGCCCCTTCGTCCCCAACGACTGCCGCCTGTCGGGCGGGGACCGGCAACTGATGCTCCTCACCGGCCCCAACATGGCCGGCAAGTCAACCTACCTGCGCCAGGTCGGCCTGGCGGTGATTCTGGCGCAGACCGGCTCCTTCGTCCCGGCTCGTGCGATGCGCCTGGGGCTGGTGGACGCGGTCTTCACGCGGGTGGGCGCCGCCGACGACATCGCCCGCGGCCTCTCCACCTTCATGGTCGAGATGACCGAGACCGCCCGGATATTGAACTGCGCCACGCCGAGGAGCCTGCTTTTATTGGACGAGGTGGGCCGGGGGACGAGCACCACCGACGGGGTGGCCATCGCCTGGGCCGTGGCCGAGCACCTGCACGACTCACGGGAGCTCGCGGCGCGGACCGTCTTCGCCACCCACTACCACGAGCTGACGCGGCTGGTGGAGGTGCTGCCCCGGGCGTTCAACATGCAGATGGCGGTCTCGGAAAGCGGGGGCGAGGTGCGCTTTCTGCACCGGGTGGAGGAGGGCGCGGCGCGGTCGAGCTACGGGGTGCACGTGGCGCGGCTGGCCGGGCTGCCCAAGGGGGTCATCCGGCGGGCGCGGGCGCTCTTGA
>JAPLSK010000321.1 GCA_026398675.1 bacterium
CGAGGCGCTCCAGACGGCGCTGCAGGGTCCGGTGAAAGGGCGTCGCGGGGTCGAAGAAGGGGCCGAGGGTCCAGGAGTCGCGCAGATCCGCGACCCATTTCAGCCCCAGCTCCCGCTTGAGCGCCAGGCCCACCAGGTGGCCGCTCACCGGGGGAGAGGTGGTCCAGACGGTGGAGTAGCGCCCCTGCCGGGCCAGCTTGAGCGCCAGGGACCGGGCGGCGCGCGACCAACCCGCCTGCTGATCGGTCAGGTTACCCAGGCGGGCCCGGCCCGTGCGCAGCTTTCCCCGCCAACCGACCCCGACGGCTCTCTTCGAAGTGGGCGATGAACCGGTCCCGCCGCCGACGCCCAACAGCCGGGCCGCGCTGGGGTAGCGCCGGGCGGGCGCCCGATGGACCGGGCAGTCCACCTCCCCCAGGGCCCCCTCGTCCCGCAGGTGGTACCGGGGGTCGTCCGCGGTGAGCACCTCGGGCTCCCACCCCGCGGCGGGGAGGTACTTCGCCAGTTTCAGGGCGCGCAGCATCCCCCCGCCCCCCAGCGGCGGGAAGAAGTAGCTGACCAGCAGTACCCGGTGTTCAGCGAGCACGGTCGCCGTCCCAGCGGTCGAGGATTTTTGCGAGCTGCTCCGCGCGGGCCGGAGCGGCGAAGAAGCGCCGGGCCGCCTCGGGAACGGGACGGCTCAACGGACCCGTCCCCTCCAGGGCGCCCTTGAGTGAACGGTACACGCCCTCGTCGTCATCGTCGTCGTAGGTCGCGCCCAGATTGAAACGCTCCAGCGTCCGGCGTGCGGCCCGGTTAGCCGAGACCAGGAGGATGGGCCGTCCGGCGCCGACGTAATCCGAGGTGCGCCCCGGCAGCCCGTGGGGGTTGTCGCGGGCGGCGGTGAGGAGGAGCACGTCCGCCGAGCGCTGCCGGTGCAGGCTCTCCCGATAGGGAACCTGGCCCAGAGCCTCGGCGAAGGCGCCGGCCCCGTTCTCCCGGGCCACCTCCAGGAACGGCCGCCCGACGCTGGTCCCCACGTGGCGCAGGACTATTCTCCGCGCGGGGTTCTCCCCGGCCAGCCGGGCCAGGGCGCGACAGACCGTCGGCAGCCCCTCGTCTTCACGGTGGGTGCCGACCATGGAGACCAGAAACCGGGCCGGGTCGCGCTCGACGGGACCGAGGTCGGCGTCCGGCTCCGGGTCGTAGGAAAGCGGCGCCCAGACGATTTTCCGAGCCGCGTCAGGGTAGCGTTTACGAAGGTCCTCCGTCTCGACCGGCGAGGCGCAGAGAACCGCCCGCGCGCGCTCCACCGCCCGCGCTTCCCCCCGCAGGGACGCGGGTCGGGCCAAGGGACCCGTCGTTTTCGCTACCCAGCCGTCCACCCACCGGTCGGCCAGGTAGGCCACCCAGGGAATATCGAAACTGCGGGCCAGGCGGTCGGCCAGCCGCAGGTGGCTGAAGGGGGGAGCGATGACCAGAAGCGCGTCGAACCGCCCGCCGCGCCCCAGCCGCCGGCCTTCCGCGTAGAAGAAGGGGACCGACAGTACCTTGGGGTCGGGCTTTAAGAGAACGTGCTGGAGACGGGACAGGGGACCGCCGTGGCGGAAGCCGCCGGAGCCGAAGCCCGCCCGGCGCACGCCCGCCAGCCACAGGAGCCGCGCCGGGTCCGCCGAACCCGCCCGGCGCACCTCGGCGAACCGGGCGAAATCGCGCTCCAGTTCGCGGTCGTAGGCGTAGTAGAGAATCGGCTTGACGGTGAGCACCTCAGGGCGCCAGCCGAAATCCGCCAAATATTTGACGTAGGGCAGCGGTTCTTTCACGCCGCCCATTCCCAGCGGCGGGTAGTAGTAGGCGATGATTAAAAGCCGCTTCATACCGGTCCCGGCGCCCAGGCCTCGCCGACGAAGGCCTCGCCCCCGACCAGGGCCTGCAACCGTCGTTCGACCAGAGCCAGGTTGTCCTCCAGCCGCCCGACGCGGCGGAAGACCTCGAGGTTGACCCGCCTGTCCTCGTCCGACCGTTCCGGTCCGCCCAGGCGGGCGATCAGGCGCTCGGCGAGGGCGGAGGCATTGCCTACGGCGTCCCCCACGGGGAAGAGGTCCGCCCGCGCCCCGGCCTCGATAATTTCCCGGTCGGCGGGGATGTCGGTGACGACGGGGTAGGCACCACAGGCCAGCGCCTCCAGGAGGGAGATGGACATCCCGTCCACCTCGGAGCAGGAGACGTAAACCGCGGCGTTGCGGAGGTAATCCGCCGTCTGCCGGGAGGCGAGGCTCCCGACGAACTCGCACCGGTCCCTAACGCCGAGCTTTTCGGCCAGCCGTTCCAGGGCGCCCCGCAGCGGCCCGTCGTTGGCGATGACGACGCGCGCGTCGGGGACGCGCCCGACGACGACGGGCAGGGCCCGGATCAGGGTCTCAATATGGAGGATGTCCTTGTGCTCGCGGTTGGTGAAGACGAGGCGCGGGTCGCGCTCCCCGTCGTCACCCGGATGAAAAACGGTCGGGTCCACCCCCACGTAGGTCGCCGCCACCCGGCGCGGATCGGCCCCCAGCCGGCGGGCGTGGTCCAGGAGGTGCCGGCCGCAGACCAGCGTCAGGTCGGCCCGTTTCAATATCAGGCCCACCCGCCACCGGTCGTAGAGGTGGCGGTCCACGGCGTAGGGGATGTCCGGGCTCCAGGCCGCCACGGCCAGCGGGTGGCGTCCCACCAGGGCGGCCAGGAAGCCGTGGCTCGGGAGGTACTGGCCGAGGACGACATCGGGGTTTATCTC
>JAPLSK010000322.1 GCA_026398675.1 bacterium
GATCCCAGACCGTGAGCCGGCGCGCCTCGGGCTCGGGGTGGTCCAGCAGCCCCTGCATCAGCTCCCCGCCGAGCCGGTCGAAGAGCACGGCGAGCGCGCCCATCGCCTCGTCGTCCAGACCGATGTCGTGTCCGGCCAGGAAGGTGAAAAGGAGCGGGAGCCCCTCCTCGTCGGTCAGGCGGCAGTAGGCCAGGAAGGCTTCCCCGCGGACGGTCTTGCTGGGATCCGTGGCCATGCCCCGCCCCACGGCGGCCAGCGCTTCCGGGCTCCCCAGGACGCCCAGGGCCCGGGCGGCGGCGGACCGCGTCTGCCAATCCGCTCCCAGCTCCAAAAGTTCCATCAGGGGGTACACGAGGCTCGGGTCGCCGGCGTCCACGGCGGCCTCGGCGGCGGCGGTCAGCCTGGCCGGCACGGCGGCGGGATCCTCCAGCACCTCGGCGAGAACCGGCGCGGCGCGGCTGTCACCGATCCGCCCCAGGGACCGCAGGGCGGCCGACGAGGTCTCCACCGTGCCGGGCTTCGTCTCCCGGGCGTAGGTGGAAAGGAGGGGTACCGCGCCCGAATAACCCAGCCTCCCGAGCGTCTCGATGACGACCAGGCATTTCGCCAGGGGCGGCTCCTCCCCGAGATATTCCAGAAGCTCACCACCGGTCCGGGTGTCGCCCTTCGCGGCATAGAGGTCGCCCAAGGCGGACAGGGCGTCGGCGTGCTCGACCCGCTTCAGCATGGCGCCCGGCGGCTCGAGCCGGGATGCGTCGCCCACGGCCCCGACGAGCGCCGCGGTCACCGCGTCGTACACCGGGCCGTCGAACGCCCCGTAATAGACCTCCTGCAGCGCCTTAAGCGCGTCGTCGGACCGGCGCCGATCCCCGTCGGCCTCGGCCGCGACGGCCATCCGCCCCAAAAGACCGCAGGCGGCGAACATTTGTTCGGTGGGCGGCGGGGGGTCGCGCCGGATAAGGTCCCCCACCATCCCGATTCCGGCGGGATCGGGGTGGAGGGAGAGGGCCGCCAGCACCTCGGCCTCGTCGCCGGTGGGATCGTGCTCCAGGAGCCATTCCGCCAGCTTGACGGTCTCGTCGTCCGCCAGGCGGGCGAGGGACTCCAGGACGTCCAGGCGGTCCTCGTTGGTCGCCTCGCCGCTCCAGAAAGCGTTGCGCAAAAGCCTCCGGCTCTCGTCGGCATCCGTGTAGCCGAGCCCCCCGATGGCGGCGCGGAAAAGCGCGGGGTCCTCCAGGGCCTCGGAGAGAATCGGCAGGGATTCGGGGACGCCGATGAAGCCCAGCACGCTTAAAAGGGCGCCCTTCACCCCGGGGTCGGTCTCGTTCCGGTACACCTCGTACACCCGACCGAAGTAGTCGTAGCGCCCCCGGACGGCTTCAACGCCGAGCAGCGCACCAGCGGCGGCCGTCCGCACCTGCGGATAGGGGTCGTCCTCGAGCAGCAGGACGGCGCGGTCGGCCAGGGCGGACTGGGCTCCCCCGGTATTCCTCCATGAGGAGAGGGCCAGCGCGCGCAGCCGGTAATCGTCCGAGCGCCAGGTATCCACGAGGTAACCGATGGCGGAGGCCGCTTCTTCGCCCGTGTAGCGGCCCAGCGCCTCGATGATTCTACGCCGGACCTCGTAATCCTACTCACCGGCGGTGTTGTTAGCGAAAAAAGCCACGCAGCGGTTATCGCCCACCAGGGTTTTACCCCTTCGTCTCGTTCGGAACGTTCTCCGTCCCGCTCATCCGGTTACCGGGTTCGGGGGCGAAGGAGGCGGTCCACCCCGGGCGTATCGGCGGTGGTTCGGCCGTTACCTGAGCCAGCCAGTCGGAGAGGACCATGGGCGTCCGGCGCCCCATCTCGTAGTACCCGTAAGCGGCGCCGACGACGAGCAGACGGCCGCCCTCGGGACTGGGCACGATTCGCAGCAGCTCCTCGGCATTGCCCAGCCCCAGCGCCAGGTACCCCCCGTCGGCCTCGAAGTTCCCGACCCGGGCGCAGGTGGTTCCCGGCGAGTAACCCACCTCGGCGGGAGGGGCCTCCTTCAGGAGCTCCTCGGCCGTGGGATTCTCCTGCTCGCGGGCCAGCGCGGCCGCCTGGACCGCGGCCAGCGCCTCGCTCCCGGCCAGGGGCACGAATTCGGGAAAGAGCCCCTTCTCGCGCAACAGGTCGTGCTGACTCTTGACGAGCCCCGCCAGACGCTCGAAAAGCTCCGGGCAGGGTTCGACGTAAACGTACGGCAGGGGAAGCGCCGGTGTTTCGCCGGTCGTCCCGATCGAAAATGGCGCCGCAGGCTCGCTCTCGAACTCCACCGGCTCCGTGGTCAGCGCCAGCAGTCCGCCGCAGAACGAGTAGGCGGCGCGCAGGGCGGCGATGTCCGCCGCCGGTCCGACCCCCTCCTCCTCCTCCGGGGCGTCCGCCGACTCCGACGTGGCGAGGAACGGCCGCAGGGCGCGCATCCAACCGTAGAAAAGCCCGTCGTCGTGACGGCGCAGATCGGCCTTGACCGCGTTCAGCGCCTCCTCGAAACCCGCGTAGCCACCCTCGCCCTGCGCGTCGAAGAGCTGCTTCCAGGCCGCCTCGCTCCCGTCGGCGGCGGCGATGTCGAACAGGCCCGCGCTCGGGCGGCGCGTCTCGACCGTCCCGACGGCGGGGCTGCGAAGAGTGGCCAGGTAGGCCTCCAGAGGCCACGCCCGCTCGGAGAAGAGGGCGAAGGTCGGCTCTTTCTCTATCTCCTCGGGCTTGTCCTCGGCAATCTTGGCCTGAAGCCCGGCCACGGCCTCGGTGAAGCGGTCCAGCCCCTCGGGATCGGCCAGCTCGGCCAGGGTGACGTCGGCGCCGTAGGACTCGCGCATCAGCTCGTCCAGGGTATCCACGTCGAAGTCGTCGGCCTCGCCGAACTGGAAGGCGAAGGCGTCATCCAAGCGGTTCCAACTGGAGCGCAGCTCGCCGGTGCCCAGGAGGTAGGTGATGATGAGCGCCTCGAGGGCCTGATCCCGATCGGTCAGGCGGAACTTGACGCGGCTGGCCCAGTCGTAGCCGCGGTAGAATCCGGCGGCCGCCTCGCTGGTCCGCCGCACCCAGTCCGGCGCCTGGAAGAGCTCGGAGGGGTAGCTATCGTTCCCCCGGCTGACGACGGGGGCCGGTCCCACCCCGCCTCGGATGACCGTGGCGGCCTGGAAGGCATCGGGATCCGTGATTTCGGCGCGCACGACGTTGGCCGGGACCAGGAGCTCGCCCCCCACCTCGACGTAGGAGGCGAGGAACCGGAGATGGCCCATCAGGACGTCGTAGGCCTCCACGCCACCGACCTGGGCCACCAGGAGTGACTCGGGGTTGGCCAGGGCGTAGGAGCGGGCCTCCTCGAGCTGGTGTATCTCCTGTTTCAGCCGGGCGTCGAGGGCGAAATAGAAGTTG
>JAPLSK010000323.1 GCA_026398675.1 bacterium
ACCTGCAAAAAGGGACGGCCCGCGAGATTATCTCCGCCCGCTTCCACCGGGGGCTGGCGCGGGGAATCGCCGGGGCGGCCGTCCGGGCGGCGCGGGAGAACGGAATCGGGCACGTCGCCCTCACCGGGGGGTGCTTCCAAAACCTGCTCCTCGTCGAGTGGACGGCGCGGGAAATCGAGGCGGCGGGGCTGACGGCGCTCCTGCACCGGCGGGTGCCGCCCAACGACGGCGGGCTTTCCCTGGGGCAGCTATTCCTGGCGGGGCGCATCCTGCGCGAAACATAGGGGCGCCGCGTGTCCCCTCTCCCCTCTGGAGAGAGGCTCGCCTAGGGGTTAGGGTGAGGGTTGCGAGGGTCCCCTCCCCCCTCCGGGGGGAAGCGCGCTTACGGGCCGGGGTGGGGGGTGTAGCGTCCCCTCTCCCTTCCAGGGAGAGGGTTAGGGTGAGGGTCAAGGTTGGGAACGGAATAGCGACGGCCCGCGGAGGACTCGTCCTACGGGGCCGCCCTACGTCATCGCAATCGGAAACGGCGTCCCGCAGGGGACTCGTCCCACGGGGCCGCCCTACGTCGGCGCAAATTAACCCTCACCGTCGGGAATCAGCGACACCCCGTCCATCTCCGGCAGCGGCTCCAGGCCCAAAAGCTCCAGAATCGTCGGCGCCAGGTCTATAATCTCCGGCAGCTTCCCCAACTTCCACGGCCGGTTGACGAAGAACACCCCCGTGACTATCCCCGGGTCCAGCGAGCAGTGGTCGGCGGACCACTTCTTCCGCTGGTCCCGCAGGATCGCCGGCTCGATGCCCCCCAGCGAGCACTGCCAGCTCACCCGATACCCCTCGTAGAACCCGACCAGAAGGTCCGGGAAGAACTCCATGGCATCGCCGTGAAAGACGACGTCGCCGCGGTACACGTTGCGGACTACCGAAACGGGGTCGGGGCGGAGAGGGTCATCGGGGGCGAAAACACGGTCGCCCTCCTCCTTGGGCCGCGGCCCGTGGGGCGGGTTGGTGTCCACCAGCACCAGGAGCTTGCGGGCTATCTCGTCCACCAGCCGGTCGTACTCCTCCCCCGGCTCCACGATGCCCTTGGACTCGCGCCCCTTGAGGTTGATGTAAATCTCCCCCAGCCCCAGGGCGTAGGCCACCGACTTGTCCCAGTCCACCCCGGCGAAGAAGAGCCCCTGCTGCCCGAAGAGGTCCTCCAAGCTGTGCTCCTCTATCCCGTAGCCCTGTTTGAGCACCAGGTAACCGTTCTCGACGAGCCAGTTGTTGAGGTTCACGTCGCGGCGGTAGGAGGCGAACCCGTGGTCGCTCATCACGATGAGAACGTCCTCGGGGTCCATGTGCTCCACGAACCACCCCACCACGCCGTCCATCCACTTGTAGACCTCGAAGATGGCCCGGCCGTAGAGCCGCTCCAGGTCGGCCGAGTACATGGGATGGTCGGTGTCCAGGAGGCGCCACATGATGTGCTGCACCCGGTCCGTGCCCTGGAAGACCGCCACGGTCAGCTCCGGGTGGTTCTTCTCGAAGAGGTACCGGGTGATGTCGAACAGGTCGCCGGCGACCTTCCACAGGTTCTCCATGAAGGTCCCCTCGTCGGTGCGGCCCTCCGAGATGGCCCAGGTGTCCTCGGCCCACCCCTGGGTGTAGTAGAGCCCGACGTTCTCGGCCACCTCGGCCGACAGGCGCTCCGGGCAGGAGATGGGATAGACGGGATCGCGCGGGTCGAAGTTGATGGGGTGCAGGTAAACCCGCAAAGGCTCCGTGGACAGGAGCTTGAACTGGCTGATGCCGTCTACCGTGATGAGCGCGTTCACGCGGAAGTCGAGCTCGACGAAGTCGCTCCACTCGCCCTCGGCCAGGACCACGTTCTGGTCGCCGATGTTCAGGCTCACCGAGCCGTCGTCCAGGAGGCGTCCCTCGACGGGGACGAGAATCTCCTCGGGGGTGTCCAGGTAGGCGAGCTCGTCGGGGTCGAGCTGGCGGACCAGGGCCTCCTCGCGCAGCTCGCGCTTGTTGTCGCGGATGACCGGGTTGCGCGGGCCCTCGACGGGCAGCTCGAAGCTCCCGTCGCGCTCCAGGGTGAGATGGTAGAGCTTCCCGCCGAACTCGGTGTTCTCCTCGACGCCCGGCGGGAGGTCCTCGGCCCAGTAGAAGAAGGTCCCCATGGTCCCCCGCACATCGGGCACCCCGAGGCCCGAGAGCACCTCCCCCGTGGCGCAGGGGCAGGGGAAGGTCACCGGGACCTGCATCAGAAGCTGGTGGACGTCGGCCGCGCTGGCCACGTCCCAGAAGGGCGTCCCCTGCCGGGTGCACCACACCTTGGGCATCGTCGTCGGGATGAGGCCCCAGAGGAACTCGGCCTCCGAGGAATCCAGCATGGCGAAGACGGGGGTGTAGGTCTTGGGATCGCGCAGGAGGAAATCGAAGATGCCGTGCTTGCCGGGGTTGGCCCCGGTGGCGAAGCTGGACCAGCTCACCGGGCTCTGGGCCGGGATGGTGGGCATGAGCGGGCTGTAGGTCCCCCGCGCGGCCAGGGCCGTCAGATTGGGCAGAAGCGACTCACCCGGGTTCTCGGGGTCCTCGGTGGCCATCCACTTCTCCAAGAGGTCCGAGTCCACGCCGTCGAAGCCGAGGACGACGACCCGGTGGTCGAATGCGCGGTAGTAAGGGACGCGCTGGAGCCCGGCGGCCAGCCAGAA
>JAPLSK010000324.1 GCA_026398675.1 bacterium
AAGGTCAGGGGCATGTCTCGCCTCCGGTGAACTGGAAGCGGGGAGGGTTCGTTATAAAAAGCGCGGAGCAAAGGGACCCAGATTTTGCCACAACCGGACCTCGGTTGCCAAGGGGGTAATTGAGTGGTTTCTCGGTCTTTATTAATGCAGGGTGGGTAGATTCTCCCCGCCGAAAAAATCCCCCTCCCCCCTACGGGGGGAAGCGCGCTTACGGGCTGGAGTGAGGGTTGCAGCGACCCCCTCCCCCCTTTGGGGGGAGGGCGGGGGTGAGGGGTGAAAGCGGCGGGGGGTGAAGCGGCCCCCCTCTCCCTGTGGGAGAGGGATTGAGGGTGAGGGCTACATTATAAAAAAACGGCGGGGATTTGCCGGAGGCATAGCTCGCTTCGCTCGGTTAAAATCCCCGCCCTACATTTATATGAGGCGCGCCTGTGGGCCGGACACCGACCCCCGGCTAATCCACGACCACCGCCCGGGGCTCACCTTCCCTGGCGGGAAGGACCTCGCCCACCCGGTAGGCGAACTCCCCGGCGGCGGCGAGGTCGGCCACCAGCGCCTCGGCCTTATCCTCCGGCACGCAGGCGATGAGCCCCAGCCCGCAGTTGAACACCCGCTCCATCTCCTCGGCCGTCAATTTGCCCAGCCCCTGGAGCCAGGCGAAGACCGGCTGCCTCGGCCAGCTTCCCCGCTTGACGACCGCTTTGAGCCCCGGCGGAATCACCCGCCCCAGATTCCCGGCGATGCCGCCCCCGGTGATGTGCGCCAGCGCCGCCGTCCCGTGTTTGTTAAAAAGCGGCAGCAGTTTTGCGTAAATCCGCGTGGGCGTGAGCAGCTCCTCGCCCACGGTCTTACCCAACACATCCACGCGGGCGTCCACGTCCAGACCAGCCTCCTCGAAAACGAGCCTGCGTACCAGCGAAAACCCGTTGGAGTGCAGCCCCGACGAGCCGAGGCCCACCAGCGCCATGCCTGGTGAAACCCTCTGCGGCGAAAACTCGCGCCCCCGCTCCACCGCCCCCACGACGAAGCCCGCCAGGTCGTAGTCGCCTTCCTCATATACACCGGGCATCTCCGCCGTCTCGCCGCCGATGAGCGCACATCCCGCCCGCCGGCAGCCCTCGGCCACGCCGGAAAGTATCGCCGTGTCCCGCGCCGCGTCGAGCTTCCCGGTGGCCAGGTAGTCCAGGAAAAAGAGCGGCCGCGCCCCCGCGCACAGCACGTCGTTGGCGTTCATCGCCACGCAGTCTATGCCGATGGTGTCGTGGACCCCGGCCCGGATGGCGACGAGTACCTTGGTCCCCACCCCGTCGGTGCCGGAGACCAGGATCGGGTCCTTTAGCCCGGCGGCTTTCAGGTCGAAGGCGGCGCCGAAGCCGCCCAGCGCGTCCACGCAGCCCCGGATGCGCGTCGAGGCGGCCAGGGGTTTTATGGCCTCCACGAACCGCCCCCCGGCGTTTACGTCAACACCAGCCTTTTTATACGGATTGCGCTCGCTCATCCAACCTCACTCAATCTTGGCGGGCGGGTGTGGACACCCGCCCCTACGTAATCCGTGCGATGCATCCGTAGGGGCGACCGTCCACGGTCGCCCGTTTTTTTACGACGTGAACCCCCCCGGCAGGGCCCTACCTCTCGCCCTCGGGGAACTCGGACTCCTTGTGCCCCCCGGCGTCGGCCAGCCCCAAAAACAACTGCGGCTGGCCCGGCCCGTGAATCGCCCCCTCCGGTCGCACCACGTAGTTCCCGTCGAAGCACGCGTGGCAGAAGCTGTCCACCGGCAGGCCCGTCCCCTCCAAAAGATGCTCCAGCGTCAGGTAGGTCAGCGTCTCGCAGCCGATGAACTCCCGCACCCGGTCCATGGAGGAGCTCTCGTTGGCGACGAGCTCCATGTAATTGCTGACGTCTATGCCGTAGTAGCAGGGGTAGCGCCAGGGGGGACAGCTAATGGCGAGGTGGACCTCCAAGGCGCCGGCGGCCTTGAGCATCTTGACGATTTTCTTCGAGGTCGTCCCGCGCACGATGGAGTCGTCCACGCAGATGACCTTCTTGCCCTTGAGCACGGCGCGGACGGGGTTGTACTTGAGCTTGGCGCCGAAGTCGCGTATCTGCTGCTTGGGCTCGATGAATGTGCGGCCCACGTAGTGGCTGCGGATGAGCCCGAACTCGAAGGGTATGCCGGAGGCCTGCGCCAGCCCCAGGGCGGTGGGATTGGACGAATCGGGGACGGCGATGACCACGTCGCCGGTGACGCCGGCGGCGGCTATCTGTTCCGCCAGGCGCCGCCCCAGCTCCTTGCGCACGCCGTAAACGCTCTTGCCCCGCAGGACCGAGTCGGGGCGGGCGAAGTAGACGTACTCGAAGACGCAGAACGCCTCGGGCTTGGGGTCGAAGGGCCACACGCTCTTGAGGCCGCCCGAGTCCACCACGACCATCTCGCCGGGGGCTATCTCCCGCTCGTAGCGCGCGTCTATCACGTCGAAGCTGCAGGACTCGCTGGAAACGAGCCAGGCCAGGTGGGTCTCCCCCCATTCGTCGGTCCACTCGCGGGTGCCCAGGCACAGGGGGCGTATCCCCCGCGGGTCGCGCACGGCCACCAGCCGGTCCGGGGTCAGGGCCACCAGGGAGAAGGAGCCCTGGCACTGCCGCAGGGCGTCGCCGATGAACCCCTCGGGGTCGTGCTCCCGGCTCATCGCCATCAGGTGGACCATCACCTCGGAATCGGTGGTGGTGGTGAAGATGGAGCCCTGGGCCTCGAGGCTCTTGCGGACGCTCTGGGCGTTGGTGAGGTTGCCGTTGTGGGCCACGGCGAGCTTGCCCTTGCCGAACTCGACGTAGATGGGCTGGGCGTTCAAGAGGCGGCTGGCGCCGGTGGTGGAGTAGCGGACGTGGCCGATGGCGGCGTCGCCCTTCAAGCGACGGAGCTCCCGCTCGTCGAAGACCTCGGCGGCCGTGCCCATGGCCCGGTGGAAGCGCATGGTGCCGTCGGTCAGGCGCGAGGCGATGCCCGCCGACTCCTGGCCCCGGTGCTGCAGGGCGTAGAGGCCGAGGTAGGTGTAAACGGCGCTCTCGGGATGGCCGAAAATGCCGAATACGCCGCACTCCTCGCGGGGACGGTCCGATTGGGTCGCGTGGTTCAATGTCACTTCTTTTCGGTTTTCAGGACCGCCCCCAGACCCTCGAGGAAGACCTCGATCTGCCAGTCCAGGCCGACGGTGACGCGGATGTGGTCGGGGAGGCCGAAAGCGGTCATGGGCCGGACGATGACGCCTTTTTTCAACAGGCCGTCCGAGAGGAAGGCGGCGCGCTCAGCCGTGCCGGCGGGGAAGAGGACGAAGTTGGCCGCCGAGGGCACCGTCTCGAAGCCCAGCCCCCGCAGGCCGTCGTGGAGCCGCTTCATCCCCTCGCGGTTGACCTTCAGGGTCTGGGCGACGAAGTCCGTGTCCTCCAGGGCAGCCAGGGCGGCGTGCTGCGAGAGGGAAACGACGTTGAACGGGGCGCGGACCTTGTGCATCTCGGTCACGAGCTCCGGGTCCCCGATGCCGTACCCCACCCGCAGGCCCGCCATGGCGTGGGACTTGGAGAAGGTGCGCAGGATGAATACGTTCCGCCGGCCGGCGAGGAGGTACTTGAGGCCCGACTCGTAATCGCCGACCAGGTCGTCGGCGAAGAGCACGTACGCCTCGTCCAGCGCCAGCACCACGTGCTCGGGCAGCGCCCCGATGAACCGCGCAAGCGAGGCCGCGTCGTTGTACGTCCCCGTGGGGTTGTTCGGGTTGGCCAGGTAGATGAGCTTGGTCTTGGGGGTTATCGCGGCCAGCATCCCGTCCAGGTCTATGACGTAATCCGGGCGCAGGGGGACGCTCCGGTGCACCGCGCCGAAGGTCTGCGCCATCAGCGCGTACATGAGAAAACTCTTCTCGGAGTAAACGACTTCGTCGCCGGGGTTTACGAGGAGCTTGGCCGCCAGCTCGATGACGCCCGACGAGCCCCGGTCCACGATTATCATGGAGGGGTCCACCTCGTGGTGCTCGGCCAGGGCCTGCGTCAGGTAGTAGCAGTTGTCGTCCGGGTAGAGGTGGACCTCGCCCACGTGCGCCCGGAGCGCGCGCATCACCCGGGGCGGGGGGCCCAGCGGATTCTCGTTCGAGGCCAGCTTGACTATCTCGCCCGTGATGCCCAGCTCGCGCCTGAGCTCATCGGAGGGCTTGCCCGGCTTGTAAGGGCGGATGCCCAGGACGTTCTCGCGCACGCGGAACATGGCGGCTCCCGGTGGGTTTTGGCGGTGGGCGTGGATATTGGAACGGGATTTTAACACGGGCCGGGGGGGAGGTAAAGGGCGCGGCTCGCGTGCGGGGATGGGGGTAAGTGGCGGCGCGGTTTCCCTCTCCCTGTGGGAGCGGGTTTGGGTGAGGGCAGCCAGCGAAAAAAGCGGCGGGGATGGAATCCCCGCCCTACATTCACCGGCAATGCCGATTCGCCGTAAGGGCGACCGTCCACGGTCGCCCGCGGGCGGGTCAAGAGACCCGCCCCTACGTCATCGCAATCGAGGCGACCCCGGCGACACCCCTTTTTTGCCCTTTACACAAATCCGCGCCCTGGGATAAACTGACCCCAACATTCGAACCACCCGAAGGAGCTTTCGTGAAGTACGGCGCCAGAAACCAGATAACCGCCAGGGTCACCTCGGTGAAGAAGGGCGACATCATGGCCCTGGTCAAGTTCGACGTCACCACCCCCGCCGAGATGGCCTCGGTCCTGACCGTGGAGTCGCTGGAGCACCTGGGCCTGAAACCCGGCGACGAGGTCCGCCTCGTGATCAAGGCCATCCACGTCCTGCCCGTCAAGGAGTAACTTCAACCCCAGGAGCCAAGCATGGCCAAATTCGCCAAATTGTTTATCCTCCCCTTCCTGTCGCCCATCCCCCTGATCCTCTACGGTCTGCTGCCGGAAATAACGGGATGGGACCCCGAGGTGGTGCTGGGCGAGACCGTGAACACCATCATCTGGGTAGTCCTCATCCTCCTCGTGGTCGTGATGTCCATTCTGCCCTTCAAGGGCGCCTTCGGCTCCCTCTTCGGGACCAAGGAATCGAAGCACATCCAGGCGGAGGGCCGTGAAGCCACCGCCGTGGTGCTGGCCATCGGCGAGAACTCCGAGGGCGGGATAGTCACCATCAACGACCAGCCGCTGTTGAACCTGCAGCTCGAGGTGCACGACGGCAACGTGCCGCCCTACCCGGTCAGCTTGGACTCCATCATCCCCCGGGCGTCGGTGCCGCAGTTCCAGCCCGGCGCGGTCATCCCGATAAAGATAGACCCCGACAACCCGGACAAAATCATCATTGATTGGCAGCGGGGCTCGTCGGGCGGAGAGGTGGTGGCGCCCTCCGTGGGCTCCAAGTGGAGCGAGATGGACAAGCGGCTCCTGGAGGCCGAGGGGATTGACGGCACCGCCAAGTACCTCGCCCTGGAGGACACCGGCCGGAGCCAGGACTTCAACCCCATCGTCCGCGCCACCATCGAGGTGACGCCCAAGGGCGGGGAGCCGTACACCTTCGACAAGGACGTGCCGCTGCCGACCAACGTCATCGGGCTGCTCCGGTCGAAGCTCGGCAAGAGCTTCCCCGCGCGCATCCACCCCCACGACGGCACGAAGGTCTCGATCCAAATCATCCCCTGAAAAAGAGGGAAGCCCGTGGCGAGGACGGATTTCACCCTGCGGGCGCTCGCCGTCATCCGGGCCGTCCCCGGCGGCCGGGTAGCCACCTACGGTCAGATAGCCGATCTGGCCGGCAACCCCCGGGCCGCGCGCCAGGTCGTCCGGCTCCTCCACTCCTCCTCGGCGGCCGAAAGCCTCCCCTGGCACCGCGTGGTGAACGGCCGGGGGACCGTCTCCCTCCCGCCGGGCCGCGGGTATGAGGAGCAGCGGGCCATGCTCGCGGCCGAGGGGATCATCTTCGACGACCGGGACCGGATAGACCTGAAGCGTTTCCGCTGGAACCCGGCCTGACGCGGCCTGTCCCCTCCCCCCTCTGGGGGGAAGCGCGCTTACGGGCTAGGGAGGGGGGTTCCCTGGCCCCCTCTCCCTTTAAGGGAGAGGGTTGGGGTGAGGGGTGAAGCTGTCTCCCTCTCCCTGTGGGAGAGGGGATAGGGGTGAGGGCTACCTTAGAAAAAAGCGGCGGGGAATAAAATCCCCGCCCTACATTACGAACCGCACAACAACCTCGTAGGGGCGACCGGTAGGACGAGTCCTCCACGGTCGCCCGTTTGATTGCGACTCGTAGGGGCCGACCGACCGGTCGGCCCGCGGGCGGGTCGCCAGACCCGCCCCTACGTCACCACAATCGGCGCAGCGCGGACCGGTCCCCTCCCCCCTTTGGGGGGAGGGTTGGGGTGGGGGGCTCCTTGGCCCCCTCTCCCTTCAAGGGAGAGGGTGGGGGTGAGGGTCATGGCAGGGAACGGAAATCCAGCAGTGAATAAAATCCCCGCCCTACTTTACACACATCCGCCCCTGGGCTAAACTAGCCCCGCACCTCAACAAGACCACTCGACCACCATGAAAATCCGCGAGTGCGACTTTCTCGTCATCGGCTCCGGCATCGCCGGGCTCTCCATCGCCGTGCGCTCCGCCTCCAGGGGCTCCGTCGTCGTTCTGACGAAGAAGGAAGCCGCCGAGAGCAACACCAACCTGGCCCAGGGCGGTATCGCGGCGGTCATCGCCCCCGGCGACTCCTTCGAGCACCACGTCGCCGACACCCTCAAGGCCGGGGTCGGACTCTGCCACCGCGACGCCGTGGAGCTGATGGTGCGCCAGGGGCCCGAGCGGGTCCGGGAGCTGGTGGAGCTGGGAACCGACTTCACCCGGGACCCCGGCGGGGACTTCGAGCTGGGCCGGGAGGGCGGCCACTCCTCGCGCCGCATCGTCCACGCCAACGACCTGACCGGCTACGAGATAGAAAAAGCGCTCCTGGCCGCCGCCCGCAAGCGCGGGGTCGAGATCGTCACCAACTCCCTGACCTACGAGCTGACGCTGGCCCCCGGACCCGACGGCCTCAACCAGTGCGTCGGGGTGGCGGCGGTGGAGGGCGACGAGGTCGTCTTCTACCGGGCGCGGGCCACGTTCCTCTGCACCGGCGGCGCCGGAAAGGTCTACCTCTACACATCCACCC
>JAPLSK010000325.1 GCA_026398675.1 bacterium
GGCCGACGACCTGCTGGGGCTCATCGGTCTGGGATGCCGCCTGTGTCACCTGGAACCGACGGTCAGAGCCCCCCAACGCGACGCACCGCCGGATATTCTCACCGCCGACGCCCGGGAGCTCGTAGACAAGGTGGACCTGGACCGGATTGACGCCTTCGACTACGACCTGACCGAGTTCCGCACCCGCTACGCCTACACCCCGCAGAACAACCTGGCGGGGGACTACATTGCCGCCGAGCTGGCGGGTTCGGGCTTCGCGGTGACGCGGGAAAAATGGCTCGGCGCCAGCCCCCAGTCCCTGGCCGCCGAAGACGGGCTGATAGCCTTCTCAATGGCCAGCTCCCACCTCTTCTACTCCACCGACGGCGGGACGACCTTCGCCGAGTACTTCCCCGCCGGGAAGATAGAGACCTGGCAGAACAGCGCCTGTGCGGTCTTCCCCCCGGAAACGATCCATTTTGCCGGCGACGACACATATTACCGCACCGACGACGGCGGGTTGACTTGGAGCGAAACCCAGTTCGACCTGGGTTCGGAAAGCAACTACCTCTCGACGATGGTGTTCGCCGACGCGGATACCGGCTACCTCTTCAGCGCCTCGGGCGACGTCTGGCGCACCGAGGACTCGGGTTCGATCTGGGAGGAGGTCGGGGGCACGGGCATGGAGATTTTCGCCGCGGCGTGTCTTCCGGGCGACACCCGGACGGTCGTCGGGGTGAGCCGCGCCGAGACCGTGCTCCGGAGCGCCGACGGCGGCGAGACCTGGGAGACGGTCCACGACACTCCCAGCGGTTCGACGCTCTACGACGTGGCCTTCGGGGATTCCGACCGGGGCCTGGCGGTGGGTACGGCCGACCGGCTGCTCATCACGCAGGACGGCGGCGTAACCTGGACCCCCTCGCAGATTCCGGGCGTTGACCCCGCCCAGCAGCTCCTCGCGGTGACGGGCACCGGCCCGCTCGGGTTCGTCGTCGGGTCGCTCTACGGGGAGATGTACCGCACCGCGGACGGCGGGGAGAGCTGGGAGACCGTGACCACCGGAAAGGCCTCGTCGGTAAGCGCGCTGGACTGGGACGGGGCGAACGGCAAGGTCTGGCTCGCCACGAAGGACGGACCCGCCTATGCCGACGGGGAACTGGACGGGCTCACCTGGCGGCTCGAGGGGATCGATCCCGGCACGAGCATCCTGTGGGAGAACATCATCGGCGAAAAAACCGGAACCGACTACCCGGTGAGCTACGTTTACGGCACCGCCCACTTCGACTCCATCTCCGGTCGCGGGGAGGGAGACGAGGATCCGTACATTTGCGCCCCCGGCGCCAACGACAACGGGTCGGGGTCCGCGACGCTCCTGGAGATGTCGCGCGTCCTGGCGGATTACACACCCCGGCGCAGCCTGCGCCTGGCGTTTTTCAACGCCGAGGAGCTCGGGCTCCACGGAAGCTCCCACCACGCCCGGCAGCTGGCCCTGGAGGGAGTTGAGGTGGACGGGGTGATCAACCTGGACATGGTCGTCTGGAGCGACCCCCCCGATGTCCAGGAGGACCTGGACGTCGTCACCGATTACCGGAGCGAGTGGCTCGCCGACGTGCTCATGGAATCTTGCACCCGCTACGGCGACGGCCTGCCCGGGCTGAAGCTCATCGAGCCGGATTTCTACCGCTCCGACCACGCCGCCTTCTGGCTGGTGGGATACCCGGCCCTCCTGGGGATAGAGGATATAAACGTCCCCTACCCCGACTACCACTCCTACCTGGACGACTACCCGACCATCGCGGGCCACTTCCCGCTGACCCGGCAGATAACGCGGGCCGCCCTCGGCGCCCTGGCCGGCCTCGTCGGCATTCACGACGACCAAATCTACAATCTTGCCGACATCTACGCCTACCCGAACCCCTTCCGCGGCGACCGGCACTCCGGGGTGACGTTCAACGGGCTCCCGCCCGGCTCCAAGCTTCAGGTGTTCGACATCGCCGGGAACCTGGTCTACGAAACCGTGAGCCCCGCCTTCGAGCTGGACTGGGACGTGATGAACTCGTCGGGCGCCGAGCTGGCCGCGGGCGTGTACCTCTACCACGTTACGGCCCCCGGTGGGGATTCCGTTACTGCCAAACTGGCGGTGATACGCTGAAACTCAAGGGAAGGCCGGTCTTCGCGATTCTCGCGCTCCTCGCCCTCGGGACGGGGTGCACCGAGGGTCTCGAAAACGAAGGTGGGGTGAAACCACCCCCCGCGGCGGATATCGCCTCCCTGGCCGAGCTGGTGCGGTCGGCCTGCGCGACACTCGACCAGGCCGCGAAGGATTTCGGGGAAAACAACTTCGGTTTGGCGGCCGGCGACGTGTCCCAGGCGCAAGAGGCGCTGCGGGAGGTATCCCGGGTACGGCTCCCCCTCGCCGTGGTGGCCCAGCACGTCTACACCGCAGACGTGAACCTCCGGTTCTCCGACGCGCCCAAGAGGGCCCTGACGGAGCTCGAGGCGGCACGGGATTTCCTGGCGGAGACGCTCCTCGATACCGGGACGTACGAACGGAAGGTGCTGAGCCCCTTTCTCGACCGACTAATCGGGATTATAGACGACGGGTCGGTCAGCCGGGGGGAGAAGCTGTCCCAGCTCGAGGCCCTGCAGCGCGACCTCGGCGTGGCGGTCTCGGGAACTACCGGAGCTCGAGGGAAGTGACGTCCGATGACGGCGACCAAAGGGGAAAACGAAGTAACGCTCCCGGCGAAACGAAGTAACGCCCCTGGCGAAATGCGGACGATAGGGTGACCGCGACCGAAGCCAAATCGAGCGTAGCGAGCTATGCCCCCGGCAAAACGCGCCCGAAGGAATGACCATGGCCGAAGGGAACATCAGGCTCGACCTCCGCACGAGCGACCAACGGCTCCTCGGGCGCAACGGCCTCGATTTCACCCAATGGCGGGACTCTTACCCCGAGCTGGTCACGGCGCTCACCGGTCCCATCCCGGGCTACGCCGCTCTGCCCGACCAGCAGGTCTCGGACCTCATCCGCTGGGCCGAGTCACGGATGGAAAGCTGCGACGACCTCGTGCTCTTGGGAATCGGGGGGTCGGGGCTGGGGGCGCGGATGCTCAACTGCGCCTTCGTCGAGCCGGCGTCCAGGAAGCCCGGCCATCCAAGGCTCCACGTGGTGGACAACGTGGATCCCCGTCACCTGCGTCACCTGCTGGTGGAGCTCGACCCGCGCCGCACCTTGGTGAACGTGATTACGAAATCGGGCTCCACGGCGGAGACGATGGCCTCCTTCGCCGTGGTGCGGGGATGGCTCCGCGAGGCCCTGGGGAAAGGTTACGGGGAGCGGGTGGTGGCCGTCACGGACCCGGACCTCGGCGACCTGCGCGCGCTGGCGACGGCCGAGGGTTACAAGACCTTCGACGTTCCGCCCGACGTGGGCGGACGCTACTCGGTGTTGAGCCCCGTGGGGCTCGTTCCGGCAGCGCTCCTGGGGATTGACGCCCGGGAGCTCCTGGCCGGCGCGCGGGCCATGCGCACCGCCACAATCGTCCCGGACTGGCGGAAAAACCCCGCGCTGGCACTGGCCCTGGCCCTTCACCAGCATCACCGTGCCGGCAGGAGAATCGTCTCGGTCATGCCCTATGCCGACGGCCTCTCCGACTTCGCCCTCTGGTTCGCCCAGCTCTGGGCCGAGAGCCTGGGCAAGCGCCGGGAAGGAACGGACCCCTACGGTCCGACGCCCCAGGCAGCCCTCGGCGTCACCGACCAGCACTCCCAGCTCCAGCTCTACGTGGACGGGCCCAAGGACAAGGTCGGTATACCTCTGTCAGGCGGCGGCGTCCATCACCGGGAAGCTCGCCGGGATAGATGTCTACACGCAGCCCGGCGTCGAGGAGGGTAAAAAAACGACCTACGCCTACATGGGCCGCGAAGGATACTCCCTCACGGTCGCCCTAGACGAGCTGCTGACGCCCTCGACTAAGTCCCGACTAGTCAGCGAACTGAAAGTTACGGACTAGCGTGAGTATGTGCCGAGTATCGGTCATCGTCGTCAATTACGACACCCGCGACGACCTCGCGCGCTGCCTGGACCACCTCGCGCGGCAGGACGAGCCCGTCGAAATCATCGTCTTCGACAACGGCTCGCTGGACGGCTCCGCGGACGCAGTCAGGCGAGTGCGTAGGGGGCCGGGGCTTGAGTCCCCGCCCGAGGGCGACCGCGGTGGGTCGCCCCCAAGGCTCTTCGCCAGCCCCGTCAACCAGGGATATGCGGCGGC
>JAPLSK010000326.1 GCA_026398675.1 bacterium
CCCACAGGCGGCGGAGGAACTCCTCCTCGCCGATGACCTCGACGCCGAGCTCCCGGGCCTTGTCCAGTTTCGAGCCGGCGTCCAGGCCGGCCACGACCAGGTCGGTCTTCTTCGACACCGAGGAGGCGACCCTGGCCCCGGCGGCCCTGGCCCGGGCGGTCATCTCATCCCGGGGGAGGCCGAGCGCGCCGGTGAAGACTACGGTAAGACCTTCCAGCGGACCCGGCTCTTTCCGGACGACCTCCAGGCGGGGGTCTATGCCGTACCCCCGGAGCCTCTCTATCAACCGGGCGTTGCGCGGGTTGGCGAAGAAATCGCGGACGGCGGCGGCCACCGTGGGCCCCACTCCCTCCACCGCGGTCAGCTCCTCCTCCGTCGCGGCGGCCAGGGCGGCGACGCTCCCGAAAGCCCGGGCCAGCGCCTCGGCGGTGGTCTCGCCCACCTGGGGGATGCCCAGGGCGAAGACGAGCCGGGGGAGGGTGGCGCCCCGGCCGGCGGCGATTGCGGCGACGAGGTTCTCCGCCGATTTTTCGGCGAACCCCTCCAGGTACCGGACCTTTTCCGCGGCCAGCTCGTAGAGGTCGGCGGGGCTTTTCACCAGTCCGGCCGCAAGGAGCCTATCCACCACCTTGCCGCCCAGCCCCTCGATGTCCATCGCCCCCCGGCTGGCGAAGTGCCACAGCCGCTCGCGCACCTGCGCCGGGCAGTCGGCGTTCACGCAGCGCACCGCCACCTCGTCGGGGAGCCGGACGACCGGCTCGCCGCACGCCGGGCAGCGGTCGGGCATTTTGAACGGTTTTTCCGAACCGTCTCGGCGCTCGACGAGCGGCCCGACCACCTCGGGAATCACGTCCCCCGCGCGCTGAATCTCCACGAAATCCCCCGCCAGGACGCCCAGGCGCCCTATCTCGTCGGCGTTGTGCAGGCTGGCCGAGGAGACGGTAACCCCGCCCACCCGCACCGGCTCGAGCTCGGCCACCGGGGTCAGCACCCCGGTGCGCCCCACGGAGACCTTGATGCTTTTGAGCCGCGTCACCGCGCGCTCCGGCGGGAACTTCCAGGCCACGGCCCAGCGCGGGCTCCGGGCGATGGCGCCCAGGCGCTCCCGTTGGGCGAGGGAGTCCACCTTTACCACCACCCCGTCTATCTCGTGACCCAGCCCCTCCCGACGGGCGAGGAGCCGATCGTAGTAAACCTTCGTCCCCTTCACCCCCTCCACCGCATCCAGGGGGCCGTTCACGGGGAAGCCCCAGCCCGTAAGCGCCGCGAAGCTCTCCCGATGGCTCGTGAAAGCCAGCCGGGCGGCGTTGACCAGGTTGTAGGCCATGAAGGAGAGCGGCCTCCGGGCGGTTATTTGCGGGTCGAGTTGACGGAGGGAACCGGCGGCGGCGTTGCGCGGGTTGGCGAAGGGCTTCTCCCCGAGCTCTTCCTGGAACCGGTTCAGGCGGAGGAAATCCGCCTTCTCCATGAACACCTCGCCGGTAACGATGACCTCGGGCGGCGATTGGCCGCTCAACCGGAGCGGAATCGCGCCGATGGTGCGCACGTTGGCCAACACGCCCTCGCCGGTGGTCCCTTCGCCCCGGGTGGAGGCTTGGACCAGCACGCCGTCCGCGTAAACCAGCTCCACCGCCAGGCCGTCTATCTTGGGCTCGGCGACGAGCGCCGGCTCATCGCCTTCCAGGCCGTCCAGGCAGCGGCGGAGCCACTCGCCGAACTCCTCGATGGTGAGCACGTTGGCCAGGGAGAGCATGGGGGCGCGGTGGCGGACCGGCTCGAACCGCTCGCTCGGGGCCGCGCCGATGCGCTGGGAAGGGGAATCGGGGGTGACGAGCTCCGGGTGCGTATCCTCCAGGGCGATGAGCTCCCGCAGGAGGTCGTCGTACCGGGCATCGGAGAGCTCGGGATCGTCGAGGACGTAGTACCGCCGGTTCGCCTCTTGAATAAGGCGGACCAGCTCCCGGTGTCTTTTGCCGGGGGCATAGCCCGCTGCGCTCGGTTCGGTCGGGTCACTCATCTCCCCTCCGATTTCCCGGCGAAGTCAGAACCTGGAAGAACAGCGCCGTCACCCAGGACTGGATGAGGATCAGCCCCAGCCAGGTCAGGGACCAGAGGGTCAGTTCCCCCTCGGCCGGCCCCTGAAAGAGGGCGGAGAGCCCGACGAGCGGCAGGAGGTTCACCGCGATCCACAGCCCGGCGCCGAAGACGAGCCCCTTGAGCCAGCCGCCCCCCGGAAGCCTGTGCTGGAGGTGGGCGTAGAGGTAGCCGACAAGCGCGCCCTCGGCGAGGATGAAGAGGCAGTAGATGAAGACGTCCCACCCGGTGAGACGGCCGAAGAGCTCGGGGTAGAGGTCGCTCAAGCGGGGGCCCAGGTCCAGGGTGGTGCGCAGAAAAAGCTGGGAGACGAGGCTCGCCGCGCCCCCCGCTAATCCGGCCACCACACCCCTGCCTACGGGAACCTTCATTTTTTAAGGCAAGGGGCTTAAGCCCCTTGTCTCCTTAAAAGGGCTCGTCCTCGAGCATCCGGCCCGTGACGGCGTCCACGGTGACCGTCCGGGATTTGAATCCGGTCGCGCCGTGGACCGTGTAGGTCAACTCCCACACCGGCTTTGTTCCGTCGGGAAACACACCGGCGTACAGGCGCAGGCGCTCGTTTACCGGGGTCCCTTCGGAAAGGATGTCGTCGGCCCCGCGGCTCGCCGAACGGCTCGCCGAAGCCATGCGGGCCGACTTGGCGGCGAAATCCGAGTCTATGAAGAAACCGCCGTCCCACTCTGGGGGTGACTGACCGGGGAACTGCGAGTTACGAAGCGGTTCGGGCTCACCGAGCGTGGCCAACAGACCGTCGGGCCCCAGGTGAACCCGGACGATGGACGCGGCGGTCGCCGAGTAGAAGGTGTAGGTCCAGTCGGGACAGCGTCCGTCCCCGAAAGACGGCCCGTAATCCAGCCCCAGGGCCTCGCAGAGTACCCCGTCGGGCAGGTACGCAACGGCCACCGTCCGTGCCTCGGTCAGCCTCTCCGACGCCGAGGTCCCCCCGGAGGCCTCACTCCCCTGCCGCGGATTCCCGCACGCGGCGAGGAGTAATAAAGACCCGAGGAACAGCGGGGCGATCCGCCTCATAGGTTCGAGGCGTACCGTTCGGCGAGCCGTTCGACGAGCCGACGGTAGCCGGGCGTCAGCTCCACCCCGCGCCGGGCCATCACCATCCCCGCCACCTCCAGGGCCTTGGCCGGCTCGTAGGCCTCGAACCCGCCGTAGGATCCCCAGGAGAAGGGCGGCACGTACCCGCTCACCGGCGGCGAGTTGAAGACGTTGGCGAAGGGGCCGATCGCGACCCCGGTGCCCACCAGGGTTCCGATGCCCAGCTTCACGTGGTCGCCCAGGTATCAGCCCGCCTTGTCGAGGCCGGTGGGCACGCGGCCGTCGGGGCCGTGGGCCCGCACCTCCCCGTAGGTGTTCTTCAGGTCCGAGTTGGTGGTCCCGGCCCCCAGGTTCACCCACTCGCCCAGGTAGGCGTGTCCGATGAAACCGTAGTGGTGCTTGTTGACGTGGTCGGCGAAGACGCTCGCCTCGACCTCGCCCGAGACGCGGCAGTTCCGGCCGAAGGAGCACCCGGGGCGGATCTGGGCCGAGTCCACCACGGTTTTCGGTCCGATGTAACAGGGTCCCTCGATGCGCGCGGGGGCGTGCAGTTCGGCTCCGGCCGCCACCACCACGGGGCCTCCCGCGGTGGAAAAGACCACCCCGCGCTCGACCAGGGCGCCCTCTTCGATGAAGACCAGCGCCGGGTCGCCCTGCACGTCGCCCTTCCACTTGGCGCTTTTTCGGGTGAAAACGGCGAAATCGCGGCACAGCGCCTCGGCGTTCCTCTCGACGAGCTCCCAGGGGCGGCGGAAGAGGCCGGTCGCCTCCGCGCCCCGTTTGGGCGAGCCCAGCCACTTGGACCGCTCGCCGGTCAGGAACCGCTCGATGAACCGGGGGTCCGAGGTGTGGATGTCGCCCAGGATGTCCTTCGCCTCGCCGGGCTCCAGGCGGGCCCAGACCAAGCACCTCTCCTCCCCGTTTACGATGACCTCTTCCCCCCGCTTGCCGAGGGTGATTTTCTCCGCCAGGGTTTCCGGCTCACACACCGCCCCGTTTACCAACAGGAGCGGCTCGTCGCCCAGGTCTTCGGGATTGAACAGGGGACCTTTGCAGGTTTCACGCAGCTCCGGACGGGGCCACCAGGAGATGTCGGGCAGAGCTCTTTTTAAACGGTCCGAGAGCCTGCCCATACTGAAGGACAGGTCCCAGACCGGTCGGAGTTCGGTCAACGGAAAGAGCTTGCGCCAGCGGCAATCCTCAAAGACAACTACCCGCAAGGTGCGTCCTTTCGTCCATCGCTTGGCTTTTGAATTATCCAATCGGCGAACTCGAGGGATCACGGGTAGTCGGAGGAAGAGGCTACTGAACTACGGTATCGGCGGCGATCCAGCAGTCGGCGTAACCGGAGTTTCGCGCCCGGTTGCGCAGGGTTTCGGCTTCCGCCCGGGTGCGGCAATCGCCCGCCCGCACCTTCCAGTAACCGTCTAAATAGCTCACGTAGACGGTAACTCCCAGGGTGGATTCGGCTTCCCGGGCCACTTTACGGGCGTTATCCTCGGAGACGCCCGCGAAAAGCTGCACACGGAATCCGTCCGCCGTCGCCCCGACCGTACCCGTATTTTCGGGTACGGTGAAGGTCACCAGCTCGCCCTCGTCCACGGTATCGGCGTCGGTGACTATCTCGCCCTCGATGACCGTGTCCGATATCACCTCGTCTTCCCCGTCATCCTCGGGTTGACAGCCGAGGAAGAAAACCAGAGCTAGAGGCAACACTAGCCACAGTTTACGGAGCATTAAAACCTCCATGCGCGTGGCAGGGGACGATATGTGAACGGTTCTTTCTGTTTCCGCGGAACACTTTGGTACAGTATAGCTCAGGATCGGCATTCCGACAAGCGCACACTCCCCACGTATTTTTTAACAAGGGGTTTTGCCGGGGGCGTAGCTCGCTTCGCTCGGTTTCCCGGGGGGCCCATGTAAAACCCCTTGTCTCATCCGTAAGGGAAGGGGCGGAACAAGGGGTTTTGCCAGAGGCATAGCTCGCTTCGCTCGGTTAAACCCCCTGTCTTACCCCTTGTCTCAACTCAATTGTGCCGGGGGCGCCGGGAGAGAAGGATGCGGTCCCGGATTTCTTCCATCGTATCGGCCGTGTTGACTAACGTTTCCAGCGTAACTTCGCGGACGATATGGGCGATGGCCATCAGAGCCCTAAGGTGGAAGTTCCGTTCGTCGCGGCTGCCGGCCATGACGAAGACGAAGTGCACCGGTCCGGTGTCGGCCCCGAAGTCTATCCCCTCCCGGCATCGGAGAATCATCACGGCGAAGCAGCCCTTTCCCGGGCAGATGATGTGGGGGATGGCCAGCCCCGGGGAAATGGCCGTGGTGGACTCGGCTTCCCGCTCGTGTAAAAGACGCGCCAGCTCGTCGGGGGGGAGGCCCAACCGCTCGCAAAGGTGATCGGCCACTATCCGGAAGAGTTCGTCCACGGTCACGCTCCGCGGAAGGTCCACCAAGGGGGCGCGTTGAATCAAGAGATCGAAGCGGTCGAAACGAATGTCGTCGCGTTCCTTGACTATCTGGAGCAGCTCTTTTTCCAATTGCTCCCGGCTCGTGTTTTCCCGGAGGCTGGGCGACAGAAGCCGCTCGGTGAGCGTCACCAGCGCCGAGGTGCTGCGGATGTGTATCCGGGCGTAGAAGAAATACCATCCCAAACCCAGAACCAAGAGGCCCGCGAAGAGGAGCAGGGTCACGGTGCCCATCTCGGCGATCAAGAAAATGTAGACGATAATGGCCAGGATTTGCAGCACGGGGAAGAGGGGGGATTTGAACTTCGGCCGGTAGTTCTTCACCCTGGCCAGGCGCATGAAGACCAGGCTCAGGTTCACCATGCAGAACGTGAACAGGAGGCTGGTGCTGGCGACCTTGATGAGCGCCTCCAGATCGAGAAAGACGATCATGGCCGTCATGAATAGGCCGGTGACGACGAGGGCCGTGGTGGGGGTGTTCCGCTTGGGCGATATTTTGGCGAAAATGCGGGGTAACAGATGGTCGCGGCTCATCGGCCAGCATCGCCGCCACGGCCAGGGTTATCTCCCCAAACCCCCCGGCGAAGACCAGGGCGCCGTCGGAGAGCGGGGTCAGCGAATGGGCCAGACCGGCGGGCTCCACCAGGCCGCAGGTCACCGCCACGGCGAAGACCGTGACCAACTGAACTGCGATGAAGGAGAAAAACAGCGCCCGGGGGATGTTCCGCCCCGGGTCGTCTATCTCCTCCCCCATACTGGCCAGCTTGGTCAGGCCGCTGAAGCTGATGAAGACGAGCCCCGTCGTCGAGAAGAACTCCCGAAATCCCGTGGTGAAGGAGGGTTCGTACCGGGCGATCTGGATGCCGGTGGAGCCGCCGACGATGTAAAAGCCCAGGATGGCCAAGAGTCCCAGGGTGAGGACGACCTGGACCTTGCCGGCTATTTTGACCGAGAGGAGGTTCAGGGCGGTGAAAAGGACCGCACCGACCACGGCGACCAGCTTGAACCCGAGCTCGGAAAGGCCGGGGAAGGCCAGCTTGGCGAAGGCCCCGATGCCGATGAGGGCGAAGGCGCTTATGAGGGAGATGGAGAACCAGTCGGCCAGGCCGCCCATGGTCCCGGCCACCCCCCCCAAGCCGCGAGTGACAAATATATGCTCACCGCCAGCCTTGGGCATGGCCGTGGACAGCTCCGCCACGGAGAACATGGTGGGGACCATCAACAGGCCGGCCACGAGGTAGGCCAGGATCGAGGCGGGGCCTATCTTGGCGTAGGCGATGCCCGGCAGGACGAAAAGGCCCGAGGAGATCATCGCCCCGGCGGCGATGGCGAAGGCGTCCATGAGCGTCAGGCGGCGTTCCAGGGGCATGGGCCTCCTCAGATGAGGGCCAGGAGGAATGCGGCTGCGGCGCCGACCACCGTATTCAGGAAATTTTCGACCTCATTCGACAGCTTTCCCGAGGGGACCAGCGCCCCCAGGTAGCTCTCGAAGCTCCCGCCGATGAGCCCGGCCGCGGGGGGAATCCAGACCCAGGACCACGGAATCATCCCGATTGCCGCGGCCAAAAGGCCCACCAGCGCCGCCAGACCGAGGCCGCCCAAAGTCCCCTGCCAAGAGACCGCGCCGGCGGTGCCCGGCTCCACCCGGCGGAAGGTGGTTATCAAAACCGGCTTCTTCCCGTAGAGCTGGCCGAGCTCGCTGGAGCCGGTGTCCAGGGTGGCCGTGGCCAGGGCGCCGACGAAGGCCGCGGTCAGGAGGGCGACGCCGCCGGGCCAAACCTCGGATACGAGCAAAGCGGCGACGGCCAGGAGCGTCGCCAGGGCGCAGTTGGCCGCCACGTGCTTGCTCCCGCGCCTGCCTTTTCCCTCCTGGGCCAGCCCGAGGGCTTCCTTCTTTTTATACCCCAGCCGGGTGACCAGGGTTCCCAGGGCGAAGAAGAAGGCCAGCACCACCCACCCGCGCCAGCCCAGGCCGAGGAAGACCAGCCAGCCTATCCCCAGGCCGCCGAGGAATCCCGACAGGCTCACCCACCCCAGGATGAGCGCCAGGAGGGCGAAGGGCAGGTGGATGTAGAGCGACTGGAGGAAATTCTGCCAGAGCGTTTCGAGCATCGTCCATCCGGTCCAGGTTTATCAGGTAGCCGGGAAATCGCGATATATTATTAAAAGGCTAATCTTTGGCTATAGGACGAATATGGATCATCAGCCCTACAAGTGTCAGTTACTGAAAAATATATAGCACAAAATATAAGTCTGAGGTATTTCCAGCGATCCACGCTTTGATTGAAGTTTGCGCGACGTTAGTCTTACCCCGGCAACTCTATCATTTCTTCAGCCCCAGGTGCAGTCCCCGGCCGTCGAGGCCTTGGGCGTCGTAGAACGGCTCCAGCCCCGCGGCCCTGAGCGCGCCGACGATTTCCTCCCGCTCGAAGAGCCCCATCTCGTGCCTCTCCAGGCCGTACTCCGTCCCGCCGGGGGTGGCGACCAGGTAGTGCAGATCGAAGTACGACAGCCGCCCCTCGACGAAACTGGTGCTCACCCGCGCGATTTTCAGCTCCGGTTCGTCCACGGTCAACAGGTGAACCTTCCCGACGTTCCACCGCTCCGGCGTGAACCAGGGCTCGAGGGCCAGCACCCCGCCCGGAACCAAGTGTCGCGCCATGCAGCCCACCGCCCGGTGGAGCTTCTCCCCGGTCACCACGTAGCCGATGGAGCTGAAGAGGCAGGTCACCACGTCGAAGCGGCGGCCGAGCTCGAAGTCGGTCATGTCCGCCTCGTGGAAGGCCACACCGGGCAGCTTCTTCCGTGCGGTCTCCAGCATGACGGCCGAGAGGTCCAGCCCCTCGACCTCGTAGTGTTCGCGCAGATGGACCAGGTGGGCCCCCGTGCCGCAGGCCACGTCCAGGAGACGCCCGCCGGGTTGGGGCCTAAGCTTGCGGATGAAGCTCAACAGACGCTCCGCCTCGGCCGGAAAATCCTTGAAGGCGTAGATTTTATCGTAGTACCTGGCGGTCACGTCGTACACCATCAGCCCTCCGCCGTTTCGATTCAGCGGGCTCCCCGGCCCCGTCTTACGGCCCCGCTCAACCCTCGCCGCGCACGTTCATCCGGCGCTTCAGGTGGCTCACCAGGCAGGTGACGTCGGTCGGGTTCACCCCGGGCAGTGAGCCCGCCTCGGCCACCGAGCGGGGGCGGTTTATTTCCAAACGCTCCGCCGCTTCCCGCCGGAGCCCCAGCACGCGCCGGTAGTCGAGCCCCTCGGGGATGACGAGGAGCCCGAGGGCGGCCCGCCGCTCCGACACATCCCGCTCTTTCTCCAGGTACCCGGCGTAGCGGATGTCCACCAGCGCCACCTCCAGCGCCTCCGCCGCCAGGTCGCCCGTTTCCAGGTCAACCAGGAGGTCCTGCGGCAGCGAGTCGTCGCCTAGCGCCAGCTCCCGGATGACGGTGGGACAGCCTTCCCCGCCGCGGCGGATGAGTTCGGCCGCGGTCGTCCCCTCCAGACCGGCGAGTCCGAACCGCTCCGCGTCGGTCCTCTTCAACCGGCGGCTATCGGCCCAACGGACCAGTTCGTCCCGCCAGCGGTACTTGATCTCGGTCCGCCGCGCCGCCGATTTGTCCACCAGGCCCAGCTCCGCCCCCACGGCGGTCAGGCGCTCGTCGGCGTTGTCGGAGCGCAGGAGCAGACGGTGCTCCGCCCGGGCGGTGAAGATGCGGTACGGCTCCGACCCCCACCGGTGGACTAGGTCGTCCACCAGCACGCCGATGTAGGCCTGGTCCCGCCGTAAAATGAACGGCCCCCGTCCGTCCAGGGCGAGCACGGCGTTGACCCCGGCGACGAGCCCCTGGGCCGCCGCCTCCTCGTACCCCGAGCTGCCGCAGGCCTGCCCCGCCGCGTAGAGCCCTTCCACGCCTTCCACCGCCAGGCTCCCGCGGAGCTGCCCCGGCTCGACGCAGTCGTAGACCACGGCGTAACCGGGGCGGGTAATCCGCGCCCGCTCCAGGCCGGGGATGGCGGCCAGAACGCTTACTTGCACGTCGTAGGGCAGGCTGGTGGCCAGCCCGGCCACGTAGTACTCGTCTCCATCCGCGCCCGTGGGCTCCAGGAAGAGCTGGTGGGATTCGTGGTGCGGGAAGCGGACCACCTTGTCCTCGATGGAGGGGCAGTAGCGGGGCCCGACCCCCTGGATGAGACCGGTGAAGAGCGGGCTGCGGTCGAGCCCGGCGCGTATCGCTCCGTGCGCCGCCGGCCCGGTGTAGGTCAAAAAGCAGGGGAGGAAGGGTCCGGGCGGCGGGGGGCCGGTGAAGCTGAAACGCGGCGGCGGGTCGTCGGGGTCCTGGCGGGCTAGACAGAAGGTGTCCACCGTGGCGGCGTCCAGGCGGGGCGAGGTGCCCGTCTTCAGCCGCACAAGACGAACTCCGGCCTTTACCAGACTCCGGGAAAGGGCCTCCGCCGGGCGGGCGTTGTCCCGGCCGCCGGGGAAGCGGTCGAGCCCGACGAAAATCTCCCCCCCGAGGAAGGTCCCGGTGCAGAGGACCACCGCCGGAGCCCGCAGCAGGACGCCCGATTCCAAGAGGATGC
>JAPLSK010000327.1 GCA_026398675.1 bacterium
GGGCGGGGACTTTAGTCCCCGCCGCCTGTACCCCTCACCCTAGCCCTCCCCCCAAAGGGGGGAGGGGATATCTACTCCGCGCCGTAACGCACGAAGGCCCCCGGCTGCGAGAACAGCCACCGGGCGTACTCCTGGAGCTCCGGCGCCGTGACCCCCTCCACCTCCTCGGTGAAATCATCCTCGAACGCGTACCCCAACCCCCAGAGCTCGTAGAAGGCGGCGTCCAGGAGGCGGTCCGAGGGCCGCGCCAGGTCTATAGCGTAGCGGCTGACGTCGAGCATGGTCCGGCCGCGCGCAAGCTCCGCCTCGCCCACCGGCTCCGCGGCGATTCTCCCAAGCTCCTCGTCCACGATGCCGATCGCCTCGGCGGTCTTGCCCGGTTCCGTGCCCAGGTAGAGCCCGAAGGCGCCCGGCTCCACCCCGAAGATGGGGTAGGCGTGCACGGCGTACACCAGCCCCGCCCCGCGCAGCCTCGCGTGCAGCCGCCCATTGGGCAGGTGAATCCCCGAGAGCACCGAGTCCAGCATGAGCATCTTGTAGCGGTCCTCGCCGTCCCAGCGCATCCCGGGCCAGAGCCAGTAGAGAATCGTCTGCTCCCGGTCCGAGTCGAGCGCGAGGCGCGCGTCCTCTTCCGGAAACGCCGGCGGTCCGTAGTCGGGCAGGGGCGTCCCCGCGGCCGGCGCGTCATCCCACAGCCCTTCCACCACCCGCTCTATCTCCCGGGCGTCCACGTCCCCGGCCACGGCGATGAGCGTGCCCTCGGGCCGCCGGATGAGATCCCGGTATTCCAGGAGCCGCTCCCGGGTGAGCGCCGCCATGGTCTCGGGCGTCCCCCGCTGGTTGTGGGAGTAGGGGTGGTCGCCGAAGAAGGCCCGCTTCGCCTCCCGGAGGGCCACGGTGAAGGGCTCCTCGTCCTCCCGGGCCAGCTCGTCGAGGAGCCTCCGGCGTTCGGCCTCGACGCGGTCCGTTGGATAGGCGGCGTTGCGCAGGCAGTCGGTGACGACCTCCAGGGCCAGGGGGGCGTCGGCGGCCAGGACGTGGGCGCTCAAAAGGCCGCAGTCGCGCAGGCCCTGGCTCCCGATGGACCCGCCGCGGTCCTCGATGGCGGCCATCGTCTCCGGCCCGGTCCGCGACAGGGTCCCCTCCAGGAGCATCTGCATGGCGAAATGGAAGGCGCCCTCGTCCTCCGGCGCCTCCACGCGGTAACCGCCGTCCACCAGGGCCCCCACCCAGGCGCTGCCCACGCCCGTGTCCTCCAGGACCAACAGGCGCAGGCCGTTGTCCAGGGTGGTGAGCCTCATCCGGCCGCTCCCACCTTCCTCCCCCAGCTCGAAGGCGTACTCATCGGGATAGTCCCGGGCCAGGGTGTTAGCGAGGGGGTAGTCGGGGGAGAGCCAGACCGAAGCCGCCGCCGGGGCCTTCCCCTGGTAGACGAAGTAGGCGTCCGGCTCGCCGGGTTTCATCTTCCCTTTAGATTCCACCGACGCCGCGAGGCCGTGGGTCTCCGCCGAGAGGCCGCTCTCGACCAGGTTTTCCTCGCCCAGGCCCTCCTCGAAGAGCCCCAGGTCGAAGTCCCCGGCGCCCGTGGGCCATACGACGGTCACGTATAGGTTTTCCGGGGTGAAGTAGCGCCGGGCGACGTCGCGCACCGCCTCGGCGGTCACCGCGCGGCAGCCGTCCACATAGCCCGCGGAGAACTCGAGGTCGCCCAGGAGGGCGTCGGAGCCCAGCCGCGCCGCCCGGGTATCCAGGCTTTCCCCGTCGAAGACGTAGTCCGCCAACTGGGTGTTTTTCACCCGCTCCAGCTCGCCGGGGTCCGCGAGCCCTTCGGCGAGGCCGGTCACCACGTCGTAGGCGGTGGAATAGGCCTCGGGGAGGCGCGCCGGGTCACGACGACCACCATGTTTTCGGGCGTGTAGCGCGAGGTGTAGTAATCCCGCAGGTCGGCCTCGGTGACCGCGCTGAAGAGGTCGGGGTAGCCGATGACCGGGTCGGCGGTCACGGAGCCGGGCCACATGGTGTGGGAAAAGCGGTACCAGGCGCGGGTGTCGGCCTGGTCCAGGTTCATGTTGATTTCTTTCAAAATTATCCCGCGCTGGCTCGCGATGGCCTCGGCGGTGAACACCTGGCGCACCAGCGTCTCCGCCATCAGCTCCACCATGCCGTCGAAGTGCTCCACCGTGGTGGTCTGGTGGTAGCAGGTGTGGGAGTTGGAGGTGTAGGCGTTGGAGATGCCGCCCAGGGACTCGTCCCAGGCGTCGAGCTCCTCCTGGGTGTAGCTCGTCGAGCCGTCGCCGTGGAGGTGCTCGTAGTAGTGGCTGATGCCGGAGCCCTGGTAGGGGCCCTCGATGACCGCGCCGGTCCGCACGTAGACCCGGATGGTCACGGTGGGGTTGGCGTGGACCTCGGCGGCGACGATGACCAGGCCGTTGTCGAGCTCGGTGCGCAGGACGCGCTGGGCGAGCGCGGAGATGGATAGCAGCAGTAACAGTATGATGACCAATGACTTGCGCATGGGGGGACGCTCCGGCGTGTGCGATTTCCCCGGTATTATAGCGTAAAAATGTGCGGAGCGGCGGGGTGGGATAAATCGCGGGCGGGTGTGGACACCCGCCCCTACGTCGTCGCAAACGGTGAGGGCTGCCTTAGATAAAACGCGGCGGGGATTTGCCGGGGGCATAGCTCGCTTCGCTCGGTTAAAATCCCCGCCCTACATTTAGTGAGAGGCGCGCCTATGGACTAGGGTGAGGGTCGAGGTTGGGAGCGTAACAAGGCGGGGTTAGGAAACCCCGCCCTACGTCATCGCAGACGGCGAGGATCGCCACATCAAAAAAGCGGACCGGACGGCCCGCCCCTGCGTCACGAACCCCCGCCTCAAGCCCCGGTGTGGTACTCCATGAGCTTGCGCGTCACGGCGTTCTCGAAGATGTCGTCGCGGCCCTCTATGCCGCCGTCCGTCCCCGCGTGGTACGCCTTCCGCGCGGACTCTATCTGCGGCATGAACATGGAGAGAACCAGCCCCATGGCCCGCGCCTGCTCCAGGGCGTCGCCGTCGGCCTCGGCGATTATCCCGTCCACCAGCTTCTCGGCCAGGGCCCTGGCCCCTTCGACGGTGCTCTCCTTGGCCACGCGGGGCACCTCCCCAGACAAGCCCAACTAACCAGCTTACATAAATATAGCCGGTAAAACGTGAAAAATCAAGGTTCGGCGGGCTTCCGCCGCTTGAAGAGACGCCCCAGGGGCCCCTCGGCGGTGAAGAAACGGATGACGGCCGAGACCGGCCCCCGGGAGGCGAGGTTGACGTCGTTGACGGCCCGGCGGATAAAGACCACCGCCAGCCCCAGAAACGCGATGTTGGGCAGCCACATCGCCAGCCAGGGGTTGAGGATGCCCCGGTCGCCCAGCGCCTCGCCGCCCACCAGGCAGATCCAGTAGAAGATGAAGAAGCCGATGCTGGTGACGAAGCCCACGCCCTTGCCGGAGCGGCGGATCATCACCCCCAGCGGCGCCCCCACCAGCACGAAGGCGATGCAGGCGAAGGAGATGGAATACTTCTTGGCGATTTCCAGGGTGTAGCGGTTCACCTCCCCCTGGAGCGTGCGGCGGCGGATGGCCAGGTAGCGCTCCTCCCGGGCGACGCGCTCCGCGTCGGTCAGGGTGCGGTCGCTTCCCTCCCCGGTCTCGGCCGAGAGCTCCCGCGCGGTGGGTGGCGGCTCCGTCGTTCCGGCGGAAACGGGCGGGGCGGATTCGCCCTCCTTCGGCCTGACCCCGCCCCGGATGGCCAGCTCCTGCTCGCGGGCGTCCAGGTAGGGCGACTCGGAGCTGCCGACGAACTGCGGCCCCTCTTCCGTTTTTCCGGCGACGGGCGGCGGCGTCCCCCCGCCGGTGTCGGTCCCGCGGGTCTGGCCCAGGGGCTCGAGCTCTATCTCCTCCCCCTCGAAGAGCGACGTGCGGCCGCCGTAGTCGAGGTGGTCCGACCCCGTAGCCGCGTGCGCCGTCCCCCCCGCGTCGCTCGTCCGGGGCTCGCGGATGCCGTACAGCCGCCGTATCTCCTCCGGGGTGTACCCCCCCTCGGCCATCCGCAGTGACTGGAGGAGCCGATGGCGGGATTCGGGCTCCTCGCCGGAGAGTATTTCGCGCTTGCGGATTTCCGCCGTCCGATACAGAAGGTACTGGTCCAGGAGCGACTCGTTGACCCGCTCCTGCATCATCGCCACCGACATCTCCCGGTCCGAGCGCTGATCGCGTTCCTCCCGGGTGAGCTCGGTGTCGGCGTTTATCTCGATGACGTAGTTGGCGAACTTGAGCGTCTGGAAGGAATCGCTGCCCGGCGGGGTTATCTGGATGGTGCCGTCGGATAAGAGGAGCCGGACCTGGCCGCCCACGCCGGTCTCCAGGACGCCGTGCGCGGCGCTTATCTGCTTCTCCAGGCTCCCGCCGCGGGGGATGTTTATCTTCACCCCGGTGAGCGTCATGTCCCGGTCGTCCATCGCGTCTATGTAAATCTCGTAGGGGGCGAAGTCGGTTATCCAGACGCCGGGGCGCAGGCTCACGTCCGGCCGCTTGTTCTGGATGTCCAGTAACAGGTTCTTGAACCGGTGGTTCGCCTCGGGCAGAACCTGGTCGTTGAAGAAGAACATCCCCACGGTGAAGATGCAGGCGAAGACGACGGCGGGGACCATGAGCGACAGAAAGCTGGTGCCGGTGGCCTTCATGGCGGTGATTTCCGAGTCGGACGACAGCCGCCCGAAGGCCATCAGCGTCCCCACCATGAGCGCCATGGGCACGTCGTAGGCCAGCACCGCCGGGAGGTAGAGGACGAAGAGCTCGAGGGCGTACCGGCCCGGCACCCCCTTGGTGACGATGAGCTCCATCATCTTGAACACCTGGCCCAAGAGGAGCACCAGCGTCGCCACCACGAGGGCGAAGACGAAGGGTCCCACGTGCTCGCGCAGGATGTAGCGGTAGAGCTTCCAGGGAAGGGACATGGCGGTTATCCGGTGGGTTCCAGGTGGAAATATAGCATCCCCGGCGGGTTCCGGCAAGCGCGGGGCGGCCCGTCCGTGAGTGGTGGGATTTTCCCGGTCGGATGCGGTCGGCGGCTCGTTTCTGGTATCATCCATCCGTCATGGTTGCCATCCGCCTCCAGAAACTCATCGCCGCCTCCGG
>JAPLSK010000328.1 GCA_026398675.1 bacterium
AGGTGGCCGGTATTTTCCCCATCGCGCTGGACGGTGATGGCCGCCTGTGGTACTTCGACATGCTTGCGTTCACCTGGGAGCCGTACCCCAACGGTTTCGCTTACACCGGCGCCGCCCCCACCGATTTTCTGGCCCTGACCACCCAGGACGTCACCGCCCTGGGGGAGACGTACCTCTTCGTGATTGACGAGACGGGGCGCATCAGCCGTAGCACGGAAACCGGCTGGGAAGATTACGCCCAAATCCCCGGCGGTACGGCGCCCTACCGGCTGGACGGCTTCGTGAACGCGACCGCCGACGAGGGGGCCTGGACGGAGCTCCGGGTCCTGGACGGCGCCGGTCGGCTGTTCCTGCCGCAGGGCGACGTGTACGAGGCGTTCGGTGAGCCGTGCGGCGGCACGCCCCCCCGGGATCTCACCGTGTACCGGATGGAGAGTCGCGGCACGCACATGATTTTCGCCGTGGACTCGACCGGCGCGCTTTTTTCCATGAAACCCACCGGCGAGTGGGTCACGCTCTGCGACTCCTTCGAATGAGGTTCAACGGACCCATGCGCGTGCACTTATCCAAAACATTTTGCCAGGGGCATTACTCGCTCCACTCGTTTTGCCAGGGGCATTACTCGCTCCACTCGTTTTTCCCGCTCATGTTAATCCTCGCGGTGCCGGTCTTTTCCGCGAGGCTCAGCGCCGTCTACGTCCCCGACTCCGACACCGACGTCATCTTCACCCTGGACGACGCCGGGCAGCTCTATCAGGGGGAAGCCGCGGGGTGGAACGCGGTGAACACCCCCTGCCCGGGCGCCGGTCCCCGCGACCTCCTGGTGCTGAACCGAACCGACGTTTCGGCAAGCCGCCCCGGAACGGTCAACATCTTCGTCCTGGACGGGGCGGGGCAGCTCTACGAGGTCAACGGCGACGAGTGGCGGCCCGAGGGGGACGCGCTCGCCGGGGAAAGCCCCTATCGCCTCGGGGGTTACGCCGCGGCCGACGGCGGGGTGGAGCTTTACGCCCTCGACTCCGGGGGCCGGCTCTGGCGGTACGGTGATACCTGGGAGGCCTTCGCGGACCCTATCATCGGAACGCCACCCTACGACCTGGACGTCCTTCATTACGCCACGACCGGCGTCACCCTCTTTCTGGCCGTGGATGCCATAGGTGCGCTCTACACGCGCTTCGATGATAACTGGAAAATCTACGCGGTCATGCTCGACACCGAGGTTGCGCCGTATTCCGTTACCGGTTTCTACGAACCGACGTCCCTGAACGTCTTCGTCCTGGTCATGGACGGGGCGGGACAGGTCCATTCCGACGAGGGGGGCAGTTTCGTCACCCTGGGGGAGCCCTTCCCCGGTGAACCGCCCTTCGAGGTGGGGTCCCTGGTCCACGAAGGCTCGGACCGCTACTACGTCGCGGCGCTGGACGGGACGGGCAGGTTCTGCGTGATGCGCGAAGACGGCGGCTGGGAAACGTTCTTCGATTCATTCTAAGGTATCATGTCCGAAGCGACCCGAAAGAAAATAGGCGAAAGCCGGTGGTTGAAGTGGCTCGACGAGCGCTTCCGCTTGAAGCGCTGGGTCGTCGAGGCCATGCAGAAACCGGTCCACCCCTGGGCCCGGAAGTGGTACTACTGCCTCGGCGGGCTGACCCTGGTCACCTTCCTGGTCCTGGTCGTCACCGGGCTCATCCTCCTCCAGCACTACCGGCCCACGCCCACGGGGGCGGCGGAGTCCATCGGCTATATAATGAAAGACGTGTGGCTGGGCTGGCTCGTCCGGGGCATTCACCACTGGGCCGCCAACGTGATGATGGTGCTCTGCGTGGCCCACATGGTACGCGTCTTCCTCACGGGGGCCTACAAGAAGCCGCGCGAGCTGAACTGGATCGCCGGCGTGCTGCTCCTGGTCACAACCGTCGGGTTCTACATCTCCGGCTTCGTCCTCCCCTGGGACCAGCGGGGCTTCGAAATCGCCGCCACCCTCGTCGGGGCCCTCAAACAGATTCCCATCGTCGGCGACCTCCTCGCCGGAATCGTCACCAGCGTGACGCCGGTGGGCGGCGAGGCGCTGGGGTTCTTCTTCGACAACCACGTCATCGTGCTGCCTCTGGTGATTTTCATTTTGCTTCTGTTCCACTTCGTGATGATCCGGCGCCAAGGCATCGCCGAACCGCTTTAATCCGATGGCGAAAACATTCAGATTATTCAGGCGCAAGGAGAAGGAGCCGCCGAAGGACAAGCCCTTCTTCCCCGACTTCGCCATGTTCGAGCTCCTGGTGGGGCTTATCCTGGTGGTTCTTCTGGTCGTCGCCGCCGTCGTCTGGCCCGGAGTCACCGGACCCGCCGCCGACCCGGCGGGTGAAGGCAAGCCCGAGAGCTTCATCTTCCACGAATTCAACGCCCTGCCCGACTGGCTGGTGGCCATCGGCATCGGTCTCGCTACGGGCTTCGTCATCCTGTTGTTCTTCATCCCCCGCCTGGACCCGGGCGACCGCCGGACGGTCAAGGCGAAGCGGGTGACGGCGGTTCTCGGCGGCCTGTTCATCCTGGGTTGGCTCGGCCTCTACGCGGCCTACGGCTTCTTCGCCGTCCCCCAGGGCTCCAACAACACGCCGGGGGCCGAGTGGGGGCTCTGCTACCGCTGCCACGGCCACTGGGAGGGTCCGCGGAATCCGCTGGGCATCGCCGCCCGGGGGGCGGTGCCCGATGAGAACTGCATGACGTGCCACCTGGACGACCCCCGGCTGGTGAACTACTTCTGGCACGCCGAGGAGCGGGTTTCGCCCGAAGGCGAGACGACTCCCGCCGGCCTCTTCCCCGGCACCCACCGCTGCTCGGACTGCCACAACCCCCACGCGCCGAAGGCCGACTCCGTGACGCCCGGCGCTACGCGGCTGGACCGGATGCGCGCCGGCGGCGATCGCTACGTCTTCGAATACCGGAGGACCCCGGCGAGCGAGCCGCACCCCTCACTGCCGGTCAGCACCTGCTTACGCTGCCACGAGTTCGGCTTCCAGCGCGGCGGCGCCGTCGAGGTTCTGCGTGAATTCCCCGAGATGAGGCTGGTGGGCGAGCATCCGCCGCTGGGCGGACGGGGCTGCCTGGCGTGCCACGACGAGCTGACCGAGACCGGAGCGGGCGGGATCAAGTGCCTCTTCACCAAGGCGGACGGCGACGTACACGGCCTCTACGGCGTCCAGGGCTCGGACTGCGCGGCGTGCCACACGGTGACGGTCCCCGGAAAATAGGCCGATCCTTCGTCCGAATCACAACCACGGGGCTCTTCACCGGGCCCCTTGACATGACTAAGAAAAAGAGACATCTCAAGGGCAAGACCCTCTGGCAGCGGACGAGGCGCTGGCTTCGTCTCCAGTTCCTGCGCTTCCTGCGCTCGGACGCCTCGCCGCACAAAGCGGCCCTGGGGCTGGCCGTGGGCGTCTTCATCGGTATCTTCCCCACCTTCGGTCTGGGGGCGCTTCTGGCCCTCGGCCTGGCCTTCCTCTTCCGCTTCTCCAAGGTGTCCGCCGTCGTCGGCTCGGCCATCATGAACCCGATCACCTCCCCCTTCTTCTGGGGCCTGTCCTTCACCCTGGGCTCCTGGCTCACCGGCGCGGATGTGGGCGGTCTGGCGCAGATGCTGGACGAGGGTCATATCTGGTCCACCGCTGGCGACGTCGTCTGGACCTACCTGGCCGGCAACACCGTCCTGGCCGTCGGGATGGCCCTGGTATTCTACTTCCTCGGATACCAGGCGGTCGGGGCGTACCTGAAGAGGCGCGCGCTCCGCCATCCATCGAGCCTCCCCGACCCCGCCCCCCAATGACTCCAATCCCCGTCGGTTGCCTATCCCGCGGCCCTGGGGTATAATTCAGGCGCAGCATCGGCTCCGGCTCATTCCTGGGGCGGAGTAACATCGAGTGCCGGGGTCAGCCCCGGCGCGAAACCAACTCCCGAGAACGACCGTGCGAACGACCACTCTGGAACTGGACCTGAACGGGCGCTACGCCGAGCTCTGCGGACCAGCCGACGCCAACTTGCGCCTGCTGGAAGAGCTCACCGGCGTGCGCCTGGTCCTGCGCGACGCCCGGGCCACCCTCAGCGGCGACGAGGACGCGGTGGCGGCCACCGGCGACCTCCTGACCCACCTCGCGCTGGCGGCGGCCAAGGGCCACACCGTGACCGAGGCCGACATCCGGACGGCGGTGGCCAACCTCGACGAACCGATCCAACGGCGGCAAGGCTTCGACGAAATCGTGGGCACCGACATCCCCGTGGGCTCCCGGAAGGTCGTCAAGCCGCGCACCGCCGGGCAGAAGCGTTTGATAGAGACGCTCTTCGCCCACGACATCACCCTGGCCATCGGTCCAGCGGAACGGGGAAGACCTACCTCTCGGTGGCGACGGGACTCTCCTACCTCCACCGCGGAACGGTCAGCCGCCTGGTGCTGGCCCGACCGGCGGTCGAGGCCGGGGAGAGCCTGGGCTACCTTCCCGGGGCACCCGAGGAGAAAATCGCGCCCTACCTGAGGCCGCTCTACGACGCTCTCTACACCATGCTCAAGGGCGAGCGCATCAACAACCTGATCGAGCACGGCGTGATAGAGATCGTACCCCTGGCCTACATGCGCGGTCGCACCCTGGACAACGCCTATGTCATCCTCGACGAGGCGCAGAACTGCACCCAACCGCAGATGAAGATGTTCCTCACCCGCCTGGGGCAGAACAGCCGGGCGGCGGTGGTGGGGGACATCACCCAGATTGACCTCCCGGACCCGGCGGTGAGCGGGCTGGTCCTGGCCCAGAAAACCCTCGCTGGGATTGACGGCATCGCTTTCGTGTACCTGACCAAGGCCGACATCGTCCGTCACGGTCTGGTGGCCCGCATCGTCGAGGCCTACGAGCGTTTCGAAAAGGAGGGGAAGGCGGAATGAGCCGGAATAATAAAATCCAGCCCCTCCACCTTTCCGGGCCCGACGTTTTCAAAAGACTCGCCATCGGCGTCGGAATCATCACGATTCTCGCCGTGATAACCTTCCCCTCAAAGACCCTCTACTCCGTAGCCCTCCAGGTGGGCGACGTGGCGTCCGATGACGTCATCAGCCCAATCAAATACCCCGTCCTGAAAACCCCGGAGGAGCTCGAAGGCGAGCTCGCCATAAAGCGCGCCACGGTGCGCTCGGCTTACGTTTACTCCGAGGACGAGCTCCAGGGGAGCTGGCGGGAGTTCTCCAACCTCATAGACGATCTCAAACAGGCTTTCGAAGAGCCGGGGGGCGCGGAGGCGCAAGGTTATAAAGATCTGGCGAAGAGCCTGGACGGACGCTACCGCCTTTCCATCTCCACCGAGCTTTTGAGAAGACTGGACAGAAACGACGAGCTCTTCAACGAGTTCGCCAACCTCCCCCTCTCCCTTTCGGACACGTTCAAGGGGGGGGTGGTGGAGGACCGGACGCGGCTCTCCGAGGCGGACATCGTCAACGGTATCCTCCTGCGCTACCCCAACGACGAGCTCTACTACGGGCTCTCCTATTCCGAGATCTCCGACCTCGAGACGGTCCGGGGGAAGATAACCGAGCTCTTCGAGCCCCACCTCTCGTCGCCGGAGCTTACGAGTGAGCTCGTGACGCTCGCTCTGGGTTTTTGTCGCCCGACCATCTACCTCGATGAGCAGGCGACCCGGGAACGCCTGGAAGCGGCCGGGGTCTCGGTGGACCGCGTCGCCTTCTGGGTCAGCGAGAACGAGCGAATCGCCGCGGCCCACGAGGTCGTCACCCCGGAGGTGTACCGCAAGCTGGAAGCCCTGGAGGCCTTCCGCACAAGCCAGGGCATCGTCTACGTCATTCTGGGCCGGGCGGCGATAATAGCCGTGTTCCTCTTCATCTTAGGCTTCTTCCTCTACAAGTACCGCCGGGATACATTTTCGGACACGCGGTCGTGGATACTGATCGGCCTGGTCTTGATACTGACCGTCAGTCTGTCCCAGGGGCTGGTCACGGCCTTCTTCCAGCGGGTGCCCCAGATCGGATACCTCCTGCCCGCCGCTCTGGCCGGGGTGCTCCTGGCCACCCTCCTGGACGTCTCCATCGCCGTCGTCGGCGTGCTGGTCACGAGCGTGCTCCTGGGGCTTTTGACCGGTTTCGAGGTCCGCTACCTCTTCGTTTTTCTCACCGGCGGGCTGGCGGCGGTTTTCTCCGCCAGCACGCTGCGGCACCGGAGCTCGCTCTACTGGATTTCCCTCAAGGTGGCCGGGGCCAAGTTACTGATCATCGCCGCCATCGGCCTCTCCCTCTCCGACACATGGGCCGCCACCCTGTCCAACGCCGTTCTGGGCACCGTGGGGGCCATCATCGGCGTTTTCCTGGCCAGCCTCGTCCTGCCCCTCTTCGAGAACCTCTTCCACGTCACCACACCGGTCAAGCTTCTCGAGCTCTCCGACCTGAACCAGCCCATCCTCGCGCGTTTGAAACAGGAGGCGCCCGGCACCTTCTACCACAGCCTGAACGTGGGCATACTGGTGGAGGCGGCGGCGGGAGCCGTCGGGGCCAACGCCATGTTGGCCCGAGTGGGAGCCTACTACCACGACATCGGCAAGCTGACCAAACCGGAGTACTTCTCCGAGAATAACCCCGAGCAGGCGTCCAAGCACGTGAACCTCTCGCCCTCGATGAGCACCCTCGTCATCAAGAGCCACGTCAAGGAGGGGATCGAGCTGGCGAAGCGGAACCGGCTCCCCCGTGGCATCGTGGACTTCATCGCCGAGCACCACGGGACCGGCCTGATCAGCTTTTTCTACCAGCAGGCGCTCCGCCTGGACGAGCATAAGAGCCTCGACAAGAACGACTTCCGCTACCCGGGCCCTCTGACCCAGTCTAAGGAGACGGCCATCGTCATGCTGGCCGACGCCGTGGAGAGCGCAAGCCGCACCCTGTCGAACACGAGCGTATCCGCCATCCGTCTCCTGGTGCGCAACGTCGTGAACTCGCGGTTCATGGACGGTCAACTGGCCGAGTGCGACCTCACCCTGGCCGACCTCTCGACGATAAGCGACTCCTTCGCCAGCACCC
>JAPLSK010000329.1 GCA_026398675.1 bacterium
CGGCGTAGTCCAGGCGCCAGGGGACGAGGAGCCTCTCGGTGGCCTCCAGCTTGAGTCGGCCGCGGTGACCTCCGCCCCGCAGCCGCTTGCGGACGGCCAGCATGGCCTCGCCGGAGTTCAGGCCCCCGACCACCGCGAAGGTCGGCGCGCCCTCGATGTAGTGGGCGTAGGCGGCCCCGCAGTGCCGGCAGACCAGGGCGCCCCCGAAGAGGTCGCCGTGACCCGGGCGGCCGCAGGCCGGGCAGCGGTAGAGGACTGTCAGTCGGGAAATCAACGGTTATTCGGAGAGCCGCTTCTCCAGCCAGTCGGCGATTAACGCGCGCACCTCGGGCCGGGAGACGAACAGGTACGTCCCGTGACCGCCGGAGGGGTAGATTTTAAGCTCGGGGTCGGATAGCAGCCCGCCCAGCGTGCTGACGCTCCGGGCCGAGTAGTCGTCGTCCACGGCCGCGACGAGGAGGGCCGGGCGCTCGCCGTAATCCGTCGCGTACTCCCCGGGCCGCACCCCGTGGAAGTCCGAGCCCGGGCTGAGCATGATCACGCCGGTCACCCGATCGTCCCCGGCGGCCTCGATGAGGGCCAGGTTGGCGCCGATGCTGGCCCCGATAAGGAAATACTTGCCGGAAACCTGCTCCGCGAGGTAGTCCAGGGCCGCCCGGATGTCCTTCGCGCAGCCGAGCCATTCCTCGGTCTCGAAGTTCTTATAGTCGAGGCCGCCGAGGGCCGACTGGCCGTGGCCGCGCAGGTCCAGGGCCACCACGTCGAGCCCCTTGTGCGGCCCAGCATGTGGATCAGCACCACCCCCCCGCGCGGAGGCGAGCCCTCCACATTCAAAAACTCCAGCGTCACCGTCACCCCGTCGGAGGTGACCCGCTGGGCCACCGACCCGCCCAGGACCGCCGGCGGCGCATCGGCGCCCTCGGTCCCGGCGTCGCCGACCGTCAGGTCCGACCCGCCCGGTCCCTCCTCGCCAGAGCAGGCGGGGAGCGCGACCAGAACGAACACGAACAGCAGCGCGGCCATCCTCTTCATCGCACGCCTCCCGGATTTTCCCGACCCTTTATCCTACCACATCCGGCCCCCGCCCGGTACACGCCCGGCCCCTGGCGTCGGGCGCGCAAAAGCGGTATGATGATGTACTGGAATCGGCACAGAGCAGGGCACGCGGCGCCAACTCAACGATGTATAAAAAAGCCACATCGCGACTACGTGTCCAGCTTCAAGCTGGTGGAGGAGAGATGCGGTTCATCCTCGCGCTCGCCCTGGCGACGTTCGTCTTCCCCGCCCTGGCCCAGGATTACGCCGAGGAGGATCTGCGGGAGATGGAGGTCACCGACGTCCTTCTGGACACGACGACCGGCTCGACGAGCCTGGTAATGAAAGAAGTGGACGGGGAGCGGATGATCGTGATGGGCATCGGCCCGGCGGAGGCCACCGCCATCGCCGCGGCCCTGGAGAATTTCAGCTTCGACCGGCCCCAGACCCACGACCTGCTGGTGCGGGTGATACTCACCCTGGGCGCGGACCTGAAGCGGGCGATCATCACCCAGCTCCTGGAGGGGGCGTACTACGCGCGGCTGGAGCTGGTCCGGGACGGGGAGGTGCTGGCGGTTGACTGCCGACCGTCGGACGCCGCGGCCATGGCGCTGCGGTTCGGGGCGCCCATCTACGCCACCGAGCTGGTTTTGAAGCAGGCCTGGGAGTCCTACGAGGTAGAGAACCCCGAGGCGACGGAGGGCATCTGAGCCGGGGAGAGGACGACTTGGACGCAAAGCCCCATCGGGGGCTTTTTTTCACGCGCCGGCCGGGGGGTCGGGCAGGAGCGAGCGGACCCGTTCCCGGCCGGCCCTTACGAGCCCACGACGGCGAATGAATGTAGGGCGGGGATTTTACGCCCCACCGCTTTTTTCTCCACGGCCCTTGCCAACCCCCCAGATTTGGACTATAATAAACTTAGCTTCGAAAAACTCCAAACGTAGGGGGAAAAATGCGCAAGTCGTTGATACTCGGGGGGGCGGTGGTAGTAATCCTTTTCGCCGCCTTGACCGCCTGCTCGGACAGCCTGTCCACGGGGGCTGACAACCCCTTAGCGGATCGGGACACTTATACGGTTTCCGGCACGGTTTACCTTGGGGGATATGGGCATACCGCCACCGTCGGGCTTCGGCACATGTACACGTCCCCCTTCACCGATTACATCGAAGAGACAACCGCCTCACAATCCGGCCATTACGAACTCCCTTTAGGCAATTTGGACTCGGGCTGGTATGCCTGCGACGCATGGTTCCAGACCTACAGTGGATCCAGTACCCAATTCTACTGGGACAGTAATAATCCCCATTATTTTTACAACTACAACATCTACATGGAATAATTCGAGTAGCCCGTAGGTGGTTGCTCGGTTTTTTAGGGAGGTACAGGGATGAAAACCATTGTAGTTGGGGTTATCCTGGCCGTCTCGGCGTGCCTGGCGGGCAACGCCGTATCCATCGGGCCCGAGACGTCTTCGGAGTACAACGCCCAGTGGAACCTTTTCCGGCAGGGCGAGGTCCGTTGCGACCGCGTGGGTCAGAACTGTTACGGCTGCAACGACGACACCACCTTGTATTACACGGGGACAGCTATCAACCTGGCTGGCTACGACGGCGTTAGGATGAACATCGTTTACATGCAGGATGCGGCCGACGACGGCGACTACTGCCAGCTCTGGCTCGCCGGCGAGGATCACTACTACTACAATTTGGTTCACACCTTCGAGAACAGCGAAGACGTGTGCAGCCTAGATTTAATGCTCGACGGCTACTACGGTGTGAGGGACTTGGGAATAAAGTTCGAGTGGGTCTCCGACGGGAGCGGGGTGGACCGGGGCTTTCGCGTGTATTCCATCGCAATAACCGGCGTAAGTTGGGGTGAAGGCGACTACACGACTATCTTCACCTGGGATGCGTCCGACGACGTCACCGGTCACCAGTCCATCGGTATAGACTGGATGCTGTTCCACGCCAACATGAACTGCCTATCCTACAAGTATACGGCCGACGCGGACAGCCAAGGCTGGTGGGCCATAGACAACGTGCAGCTCATGGCGGACGGGGAGAGCGTCCTGCCCCTGCAGGGCGGAGGTTACGGCATCGAGGAATTCGAGAACGGAGGCTGGTACCAGGATAGGCACGGCCTTCCCGGCGGGTGGGAGACGGATTCCGACCACCGCACCGGGGACATGTACAGCCTGAACTGGCAGTGCGACTCCGCCGCGCACTCCGGCTGGCAGTACGAGGCCGAGACCATTACGCCCTGGGTTGCGTTAAGCGGCGCCAATGAGGTAGGCGTTGATTTCGACACCTGGTTCCACCCGGTGGGGGCCGGCGAGTCCGCGTCACTCGGCCTATACGGATCTGGATCCTATGAGCGTACGATGTATTTGGAGTTTTTCGACGATTTTAAGGACTGGCACACTTTCGATTACGGTTCGAACGTGACCGAGACATCCTGGGGGGCCATCAAGGCGGGCTTCTAACCGGCGACGGTTGACGTAGGGGCGGGTGTCCACACCCGCCCGCGGTTAAAATACCAAATACAACGGGCGACCGTGGACGGTCGCCCCTACGGGGAATTGAGGTATTCGATATGTAGGGCGGGGATTCCTATCCCTGCCGCTTTTACGCTCCCACCCTCGACCCTCACCCTAGCCCTCTCCCTAGAAGGGAGAGGGGACCGCTGCACACCTCACCCCGGCCCATCCGCCCCAGGGGTCGAAAGGCATCGCTCACCAAAAAAGGGCCCCGAAGGGCCCCAAGTTGATAATCCGGCCTCAGTTCAAGAGGTTGACCAGCTCCGAGTGCTGCTTGCGGAGCTTGCGCAGGGCCGAGAGCTCCACCTGGCGGATGGTCTCCGTGGAGAAGCCGAGCTGGTCGCCGGTGTCGGCCAAGGAATGCCGCTCGCCGTCCACGAAGCCGTAGCGGATGAGGAGTACGCGGCGCTCGCGCTCGGTCAGCTCGCCCAGGGCCTTCTTGAGGGAGTTCTTCAACAGGTACTCGTGCCAGAGGTCCCCGGGGGCCAGGAGCTCGTCGTCGGAGAGGGTCTCCATCATGGGGTTGGAGTAGTTGCCGTAGGCGCCGTCGAGGGAGAGGGCGCCGGAGGCCAGGTTCATAAGCTCCTCGACCCGCTTCCGGGACATGCGGGCCTTGGCGGCGATGGCGATGGCGTCGGGCTCCTCGCCGTTCTCGGATTGGAGCTCCTCCTTGGCGCGCAGGATGCGCTTTATCTGCCGGTCCTTGTCGAAGGGGATGCGCACGGTGCGGCGCTTGTTTACGATGGCCCGCTCGACGGCCTGGCGGATCCACCAGGTGGCGTAGGTGGAAAAGCAGGTGCCCATGGTGGGGTCGAAACCCTCGGCCGCGCGGATCAGGCCGATGTTGCCCTCCTGGATGAGGTCCTGCATGGGAAGTCCGCGGTCGCAGTAACGCTTCGCGATGGAGATGACGAGGCGCAGGTTGTTGCGGATAATCTCGTCCCGGGTGCTTTCTCCCCTCTCCTCGGTCTCATCTATGAGGTCCACGAGCTCCTGCCGATTGAGTACCCTGTGCTTCCCGGCCTGATCAAGGTAGGCCCGTAGGCTGGAATCCTCTGTGTCGGCGTACTTCATGCTCTGGGTTTCCTCCCAAAATGGCTCTAAGCCGTTTGACTTATTAAAGCAACTACCGTGCCACGGGGTCGCCGGGCGGGGTGATGATCCGCAGGTCGTTGATTACCAGTCGGTATCGGCCAAGAACCCCGCGGCGCGTCCCCCGAAACGACTCCAAATCGTGCAGTTTTGTGCACTGTGTCAACGGTCACATCTGTATACAGGAATGCACAGGAGCGAGGTTGCCGCAAAACGCCTCCCGAGCTATAATGCCTTTCGCGGTCGTTGACAGTATACGCCCGCGAAGAACGAACGTTCCCCCAGGCACCGCCATTAAAAAAACGGGGAAGCGATGAAAAAAAGCGCTCTACTCCGGCTGCTGCCCGTCCTTGCGCTCCTGGCCTGCAACACGGGCACCGAACCCGAGGGCGTCCTCTTCTCCGACGATTTCTCCGGCCACTCCGACGGCAGCTTCCCCGACGGCTGGACGCAGTTCGACCTGCTCCTGCACGACGACTCGCCGCCCGGGCTCTGGTACGTCCAGGATGGGGAGCTCGTGGAGGCCAACGACACCTGGGGCGGCTACAACGACCCCGACTGGTACTACCAGGAGGGGACGGTCGTATTGGCCGGCGACGAGAACTGGGGAGACTACCGCCTCACCGTGGACGTCACCCCGGCCGTCACCGGGGGACTGGCTATTTACTGCCGGACCACGGTGGACGCCAACCAGCGGCTGGAGTACTACCGGGTCTTCATCACCAACGACGAGGCTTACGGCGGCCCCTTCTGGCGGCTGGACCACCGCGGCGGGCTCGAGTACACCGTCCTCAAACGTAAAGACGATGTGGGCTACATCCCCGGGGAGACCTTCCGCGTCATCATCGAGGTCACGGGCAACCTCGTCCGCGTCTACTCCGGCCACCGGGGCAACCTGGTGCTGGAGTGGGACGGCGGAGAGGGCTACAGCTACTGCCACACGGGAGAAATCGCGCTGATGGCCTTCCGCAACCCCGGCATCGCCTTCGACAACGTCCTGATCGAGGAGCTGTAGGCGGGGGGCGTTATTCGTTTGCGTGGGTATTCACACCCGTTCGGTGACACCTAATGTAGGGCGGGGATTTTAATCCCCGCCGCTTTACCCCTCTCCCTAGCCCTCCCCCCAGAGGGGGGAGGGGATAGACAACCCTCACCCCGGCCCGGAGGCGCACCTCTCCTAAACGTAGGGCGGGGATTCCTATCCCCGCCGCTTTCACGCTCCCATACTCGACCCTCACCCCATCCCTCTCCCTGGAAGGGAGAGGGGGCCGACGGCAGCCCTCACCCCGGCCCATAGGCGCACCTCTCCTAAACGTAGGGCGGGGATTTGCCAGGGGCATAGCTCGCTTAGCTCGGTTCCTATCCCCGCCGCTTTCACGCTCCCATACTCGACCCTCACCCCATCCCGTAGGCGAGCCTCTCCCTGGAAGGGAGAGGGGGCCGACGGCAGCCCTCACCCCGACCCATAGGCGGCCCTCACACCGGCCCAACCCGCGTCAGCGGACCTTGAGCACCTCCAGAATCTTGTCCCGGACCACCCTCGGCTCGAAGGGCTT
>JAPLSK010000330.1 GCA_026398675.1 bacterium
TCAGGTCCGCCCCTACGTCATCGCAATCTACGAGGCACTGGCCGGGGTAAGGGCTTCCTTAAAAACACGGCGGGGACTGAAGTCCCCGCCCTACATTGACGAAAGGGCACGGGTTGAGGTCAGGGACCGGGCGGCGGGGGCGGCCTCTCGGTCAAAACGGCATACGACGGTGCGAAGTACCAGGCGTCGCGCCACTCGGCCGGGTCCATCCGCGCCAGGCCCTCCAGGTCGTCGCGCCGGTGCAGGACGGTCACCGTGGCCGCCCGGGGCACGACGAGGTGATACCGCTCCCAGAGCTCGCCGCGCCGGGTGAGGTCCAGCTCGCTGGTCAGCTCGGGCGTCCCGCCGGAGAGAAATAAATCGGGGAATGGCTGCAGCGCGATCCACTCCGGGGCGCGCCCCAGGACGTACTCCGAGTCGTAGCACTCGTGCCCCGGCTTCCCCAGGCCGGGAATCTTCACCCCTTCCCGGGCGATGTGGGCGTCGGAGAGCCCCAGCATGTCCACGGTTTCCAGGCCGGTGAAGTAGGGAATCACGCCGGCGATGGTCACCGCCACGGTGTCGTCGGGGTCGGCGTTCTCCCCGAGCCAGTGGGCGGTAGCGTGGAGCCGCTCCGAGTAGTACCGCAGGTCGCCGAAGGTTAGCGTCGGCTCGCTCCAGAAGGTGGAAAGCGCCCAGCTTCCGGCGAAGAAGATTGCAATGACGGCCGGGACGGTAAGTTTCTTTCTGGGGAGCCTTTCGAGCAGCCGCTCCGCGCCCAGGGCGGAGGCGACGAAGACCAGCGGCAGGGTGGGCACCAGGAGGCGGAAGACCATCCAGTCCCCGCCGATGATCACGAAAAAGAGCCAGTAGGCCGCCGTGCCGGCGAGCATGGGCCAGAGCCTGCGCCCCTCTTTTCCCCACCGGACGGCCGCCAGGCAGGCGAGCGGCGGCGCGGTGAACAGTAAAAACCGGCCCAGGTCGCCCAGACCGCGCTCCGCGAGGCGCCAGTTCAGTCCCGTCTTGACGTAGAAGGTGTTGGGAACCCAGTCGCCGTAGTAGAGGAGCCGGAACGCGAGCTGCCCTCCGGCCAGGGCGGCGATGGGCGCCAGGAAGATGAAAACCCGCGGCCAGTCCCGGTCCTTCCGGAAGACCAGCCAGGCGAGACCGGCGAGGGCGAAGAGCGCCCCCTCCGGCCGGACCAGGAATCCCAGGCCGAAGAGTGTCCCCGCCCCGATAAGCTCGCCCCCGCGGCGTCGTTTTTCCGCTCCTTCCCGCCCGAGGAGCAGGTAGTAGCCCCCGGCCAGGCACACCGCCAGGGCGCCCGTTTCCATGGCCCCGGCCAGGTGCCAGAACTGGAAGCTCCCGTTCAGCGCCACCAGCCACGCGGCGAGTGGACCGGCCCAGCTCTTCTCCCCGCCCAGTCTCCGCCCCAGAAGCCAGGTCAGGATGACGGCCCCCACGCCGAAGAGCCCGGCCAGAATCTTCACCGCCGCCGGTCCGGGCACGCCCAGCCCCATCAGCCCCGTCAGCATCGCCAGCCAGCCGAAGCTGGTGTAGCCCTCCACCCGCTCGCCGGGGTTGAATACCGGCCCGTGGCCCGCGAGCCAGTTGTCGGCGTAGCGCATGAAGATGTACGCGTCGTCCACCGAGTTCCACAGAAAGCGGTCGGCGTAGATAAAGGCTCCCGCGAGGGCGACGATGATCGCGCCCAGCAGGAGCAACCGGCTCCACTTTTCGTGCGAATCCATCGGCAGGAACATTTAATAAAAAAAGGGTCGTCCCCGATGATAAACCACGCCCGGCGGTGTGGCAACGGCTCACTCGACCCGGCGCTCCACGATGCCCCCCGAGTCCAGGTCGAAGGTGACGTAGCCGATGAGTCGGGCGCAGTCCCGGTCGGCGTAGAACTGGAGCTGGCCGAGTCGGCTCCCCGAGAGCGACCAGAGGAAGAGCTGGAGGTCGCAGTTCCTCCGCCCCTCGAGCCGGCGGAACTCGGCGGCGGCGATGCGCATCCAGTCCTCCACCTGGCCGTCGGAGTAGTCGGGCAGCTTCTCGAAGGACCCCCCCTCGGTGAGCCAGGACTTGGTGGTTGCGGCACCGCCCCAGTCAACCCAGACGGTGAGCAGCCTCCCGTCCCCGGAGAAGTACTCGAACTGCCACTCGGGGAAGTCCCGGGCGTTCGCCAGGCCCCCCGTCTCGTCGAGCCAGACGCCGGCGACCAGGTAGCACCGGGCGTCGGGGTCCCACATCCGGGCGGCCTCGTCGGCGATGGGCCGGGCCCAGGCGACGCCCCGGTACGTGAGGCTGTCGTACCCGGCGAGGTCCGCCGTCAGCGGGTCGGAGACGATCTGCGACTGCCTCGACGGCTCGTCGTACTTGAGGACGTACCCGCTGATGTCAGTCACGCGACCGCAGCTCGGGGCGATGACGAGGGTTGTGGCGAGTAGGAGAAGGCTTGCGGCGGGCTTGTTCACGGCTACCTTCACGTTTCGAGTGCTGATAGCCCGGATTAGTCATGTTATAAATAGCACAATTACTCTAAAGCGTCAAGTCCGGTCGGCGTATCTTATTGTAAACAAATGATTTAAACCCCTTGTCTTTACTAAATGGTCGCGGGGTTGACGCGACCGGGTGGGGGGATTTTCGGCGGCAGTTGTCGTCGTGACGGCCGGACCCGGGAGCCCGCGCGCCCGCTCTTGCCGACCTCGGGGTCGCGGCTCGGGTGGGGGTGGACGACCGGTCGGGGACCAGGGGAGACCGTTACCGAGCACATAAAAAAAAGCCGCACCGGCGATGCGGCCCTCCACCCGTGACGCAGCTTCCTCTAGTAACCGAAGATCGGCGGCGGCGGGGGGGACGTCGCCACCCGCGCCAGGGGGTGGGTGAAGTACCAGAACCGGGTCCAGCAGCGGGGGTCCAGTCGTTTCAGCCCCTCGACGTCGTCGCGGCGGTGGAGGATGGCCCGCGTGGGGAGCGGCGGCATCACTACGTGGTAATCCAGCCAGAGCTCGCGGCGGGTGATCAGGTCGTAGTCGGGCAGGAAGGCCGGCTCCTGCCCCGAGAGCAGGAAGTTCGAGGTCAGCCCCAGGATTATCCAGTCCGGCTTCCGTTCCAGGATGTAGTCGTTGTCGTAGCGCTCGTGGCCCGGAGTGGCCCGCCCGCCCAGGTCTATCCCCTCCCGGGCGATGTGCCGGTCGTTGAGCCCCAACATATCTATGGCCCGCAGGCCCGTCAGCCAGGGGATGATGCCCGCGCTGGAGACGGCGATGGTGTCGTCGGGGTCGCTGACCTCGGCGAGCCAGTGGCCGGTATGAAAGTGCAGCGTCTCATGGAAGCGGTACTCGCCGATGTGGGCGTGCTCGCCCAGCGAGGCGGACAACATGAAGAGCCCACCCACCGAGGCCGCGACCAGGACCGGCAGGGCGGCCTTCCGCAGCGGCAGATTGAGCCCCCGCAATCGGTTCAGGCCCAGCCCCGCCGTCACCGCCAGTATCGGTAGAACCGGCACTAGCAGGCGCCAGGCCATCCAGTCGCCCCCGATGAGGACCAGATAGATGAAATAGAGCCCGACGGCGGCGAGCATCGGGGCGAGACGTCGCCCAAGCCTGCGCCAGGGAAGGGCCGCCGCCAGCAGAAACAGCGGCAGGTGGCTCAGGATGAAGCCGCCCATAAATCCCAAGCCCCGCAGGAGCAGCTTGCCGTTGAAGCCCACCTTGGCGTAGAAAGTGTTGGGCAGCCAGTCGCCGTAGTAGGCCAGGCGGAAGACCTCGTGCCCGCCCACCAGGACCGCCGTCGGCAACAGGTAGATGAGCAGGCGCTTGAGCCGCCCTTCCCGGCCCGGCCAGACGTAAAGTACCCCCAGGAGGGTGAAGAGATTGCCCTCGGGCCGCAGGAGGCCGCCGAGGCCGAAGAGCAGCCCGACCCCGAGCAGCTCACGGCTCCGCCGCCGCCCGTCGGCGTTTTCATCGCCCAGGAGCAGGTAGAAGCCGGCGGTGAGCGTCAGGGCCAGGGGGGCGACCTCCATCGCCCCGGCCAGGCCCCAGAAGGTGAAGCTCGATGAGAGGGCGAGGGCCCAGGCGGTCGCCGGGCCGACCCACGAGTCCTTTCCCCCCAGGCGCCGCCCCAGGAGCCAGGCAAATGCGATGGCCCCCAGGATGCAGAGCTCGGCCAGCACCTTCGCCGCCAGGGGTCCCGGCACGCCCAGCTTCATCAGCCCCGCCAACGTCGCCATCCAGGCGAAGTTCGTATAGCCCTCGACGTGCTCACCGGGGTTGTAAACCGGGCCGAATCCGCCGTCCCAGTTGCGGGCGTAGCGCAGGGTGATGTAGACGTCGTCCAGAGAGAGCCAGTCGAACGCGATGGCGTACCAGACCGCCGAGGCCGCCGAAAAGGCCAGCGCCGCCACGAGCAGCCACTTGGCGAGCCTTCGCCGTCCGTCGGTCAGGGTCACGGTGGTTCTCCGGGAAAGCGGTTACGAGCCACGCCCGCCGAATTATAGCACACCGGTTCCGGCCCGGAGTCTGGGGGTTCCTCGGTTTCCCGCAACTCCCTCCGGGGGAGGGCTGGGGTGAGGGGTAAAACGGCGGACCGCAGAGGACTCGTCCTGCGGGTCCGTCCTGCATTATAAAAAAAGGGCGGGTTAAAAGACCCGCCCCTCCGTCATCCATCGGCACAATGGGCCGATTCGACCCGAATCCCGGCCGCTCGATCAACCCATGTCCAAGGCCAACCGGTTCGACTGCCTTCGGGGCAGAATCAATCGGTTCAATATCCCGCCGGCCGTCTTGAACGGCCTGTTGAGTATCCGGTGCGCCTCCCGGTGCAGGAACCTCATCCGTTCGGGGGTAATGTACGGGTGGTTCCAGACCAGATGCTCGGTGTTGTAGTGCCGGTAATCGCGGTCGAAGATACCGTAGGTGGATTCAAACTGGTCCCACATCGGCGTCTGGGGGAAGGGGGTCAGGATACTGAGGGCGAAGACGTCGAAGCCCATCTCCCCCAACCGGTAGACGTCCCGGAGGGTACCCGCCTCATCCAGGTTCTCGTGGCCGACGATGTAGTTGATCATCCGGTAGATCCGCCCCTTCTCCTTGGTTTTGCGCGCGAACTCGATTATCTCCTCCACCTTCTGCTTTTTGTTGACGGTGTCCAGCACCTGCTGGGAGACGACCTCGACGCCGATGCAGGTGGCGATGAGCCCGCGCTCGCACCAGTTGTCCAGGTTGTGGAGCACGATAGACGCCCGGGTCATCGCGAACCAGCGGAAGCCGTATTTTGCAAAGAGGAGGGTGATGTGGTCGCTCGCCACGGGGTCTATGCCGAAGGTCTCGTCGAAGAGCAGGAGGTATTTTATCCCCATGGTCTTGAGCTTGCGGAGCACGCTTTCGATGCCTTCCTCGTTGATGTTGAAGGTGTGCCCCCCCCCGAAGGCCGCGGCCTGGCAGAAGGAGCATTTGTACGGGCAGCCGTGCCTGGTGTAGAGAATCGCCACGTTTATCAGCTTGATTTTTCCGTGGTTGATGCTCAAGTTGCCGATCACCAGGGGGTGTTTGATCTGGTCGTCGGGCACCCGGTGTCCGAAGAGCTCGGCGACGGCGTTCTCGCCGGGTCCGATGACCGTGCGGTCCACCAGGGATTCAATGTGCGGGTCGAGGGCGCCGTAGTTCCCCGCCCATATTTCGCGCACACCCTGGCGCCGGGCCTCCGCGATCATCCGCTCGACCTCGGTTATCTCGCTCTGGTAGAGGCTGAACCCGACGACGTCCCAGCCTTCCGCCAGCTTGGCCTTGTACTCATCCCAATTCGGGAACTCGAGCAGCTCCACCTCGGGCACGTTGCGCTTGATGAATCGGAGGCCGATGTTGAAATCGCGCGGCATGCACGGGCTCCAGGGCTTGTGCTGGAAGTTGTCGTTGATGAAGTCCACGTAGATGCCCGAGAAACGACGATAGACGGTGCTTAACAGCACGCGCGGTTTCGATGAAGTTGCGCTCAACGGCTTGACTCCTTACCGAGTTGCACGGGTGGAAAACTCTCTGGATAACGCTGTCGCTGATGCTTCCAGACGTGTCTTGGCTTTTTTAATCCCGGTTATATAAATCGGGCGGGTATCCGCACCCACCCGAGGCCTGCCGCGAGGAGCACCGGTGCGAGAACTAGGAATTTTTTTTAAGACTTCGGGAAAAAAATCCCGTTCTACACTACTTTGCTCCGGTTAAGTTTTCCCCCTCGCCGGGGGGTAGTATATCACTTTTTCGATTTCAAATGTGTTCGACGCCGCAGAGCCCATCGGGGACGGACGGAGGGGGCGATGGAGCGGCCGCGCGCCGGCCTGTTCCCCCTCTCCCTTCCAGGGAGTGCCCGCCTACGGGCCGGGGTGAGGGTCGGGGCAGAGAATGCGGGCGGGTCTGGAGACCCGCCCCTACGGGTGAGATGTGAACCGTGTATAACCTTCGTAGGGGCCGACATGCGGTCGGCCCGCGGGCGACCGCAGAGGACTCGTCCTACGGGTCGCCCCTACGTCATCGCAAACGGGGTCGGGTTGCAGCGACTCCCTCTCCCTTTTAGGGATCGGCGCGCCTACGGGTTGGGGAGAGGGGTAAATAAAACGGGCGGGTGTGTACACCCGCCCCTACGAATGGTTCGCGTCTGACAGGGAGAGGCGGCTACAGCTTCTCGGACACCGATTTCCCCTGCAGGAACAACAGGAGATAGTCGCGGCCGCCGGCCTTGGAGTCGGTCCCCGACATGTTGAACCCGCCGAAGGGCTGCACGTCCACCAACGCGCCGGTGCATTTGCGGTTGAGGTAGAGGTTCCCCGCGGAGAGCTCGCGCCGGCCGCGCTCCAGGTTCTCCCTCTTGCGCGAGTAGAGCGCGCCGGTGAGCCCGAAGGGGGTCGAGTTGGCGATGCGCACGATGTCGTCGAAATCCTTGGCCTTCACCACCGCGGTGACGGGGCCGAAAATCTCCTCCTGGGCCACGCGCGCGTTCCAGGGAACGTCCACGAACACCGTGGGCTCGATGTAGTACCCCCGGCGGCCGATGACCTGGACCGGCCTGCCCCCGCAGAGAAGGCGGGACTCCTTCTTGCCGATTTCAACGTAGGAGAGAATCTTGTCGTAGGAGTCCTGGGTGATGACCGGGCCGTGGTTGTTCACCGCCGGGCCGTCTATCCACTCCGTCGGGTCGTGGGTGACGATCTGGGGGATGCGCTTGGCGAGCTTCTCCACCACCTCGTCGTAGATTTTCCGGTGGACGATGGCGCGGCTGCCGGCGGAGCACTTCTGGCCCTGGTAGCCGAAGGCGGCCACGGCGACGCCCTCGACGAAGGCGTCCACGTCGGCGGTCTCGTCGGCGGCCATGAAGTCCTTGCCGCCCATCTCCAGCACCGTCCGCTTGAGCCACTTCTGCCCCGGGTGGACCTTGGCGGCGCGCTCGAAGATGCGCGTACCAACCTCCTTGGAGCCGGTGAAGTTGATGAACCGGGTCCGGGGGTGGTCCACGATGAGGTCGCCTATCTCGCCGCCGGAGCCGGGGATGAAGTTCAGCACGCCGGGGGGCAGGTTGAGCTCTTCGAAAATTTCGACCAGCTGCCAGGCGATGGCCGGGGCCGGGGTGGCGGGTTTCAGGCAGATGGTGTTCCCGGCGACGATGGGCGCCACGGTGATGCCGGCCATGATGGCGAAGGGGAAGTTCCAGGGCGGGAGAGCCACTCCCGCGCCCAGGGGGATATAGGAGTAGTCGTTCTCCTCGCCGGGCCAGGGGGTCAGCTCCCCCGACCGGGCGTAGCGAAGCGCCTCCCGGGCGTAGAACTCGAGGAAGTCAATCCCCTCGCAGGTGTCGGCGAAGGCCTCGATCCAGTTCTTCCCCTCCTCGTACACCATCCAGGCGGAGAGCTCGTAGACGCGGTCGCGGCAGATTTGGGCGGCGTTCAGCACGTAGCGCGCCCGGTGCTCGGCGGGGACGAAACGCCAGCTCTCGAAGGCCGCGTCGGCCGACTCGATGGCCTTGGCGGCCAGCTCGGCCGTGCACTTGTGGAAAGTGCCGACCACCTGGTCCGTGTTACCGGGGTTGAGCGAGTCGAAGGTCCTGTGCGTCTCCACGTGCTCGCCGTTGATAACCAGCGGGTATGTGCGGCCGAGCTTCGATTCGACCAGCTTCAGGGCCTCCTCCATTTTTTTCCGGGGGCCCGGTTCCGAGAAGTTCACGTAGGGTTCGTTTTTGAAGGGGGGCAGCATCGTGGCCATCCTCCGGGGTAGGGTTGGCGATGGTCTTTGAAAAGGCCCGGCGATTATACGACGCCTACCGGGGGAAATAAAGGGCGGATGGTCCGGCTGCCGTCGGGAACCCCGTCGGAACCCCCGGCTCGACCGGGTCGGAGGAAGTTGACTGCATTCCCCCCGGCCGGGAGCGGATGTCGGGGCGGGAGACCTTGACGGAGGGCTTGTTTTAGACTATATTAGTAATGCCTTATCATTTCTTTAGCGCACCCGGAAACCCCAACCCCGGACGGTGGGATGGAAACCCCGGAAGAAGCCCTGCGCTCGCTGCGCCTGAAGGTTGAGTGGTCGGGTTTCCCGCCCCTGTCTCCCCCGTGCTTCGTCCGGGAGGATCGGAAAAAGGCGCTCCTGAAGTGCTACCGGTTCCTCCTGGATGGGAGAACGGACGGGGCGCTCGAAATCCTAGAGGCCCTGAACGCCGAGGTCGAGGACGAAACCAACCTCGCGGCGCTCTTGAACCTCGTCGCCTACTGCCGGATGGAGTCGGGCGACCACGAGACTGCCAAGGGCACCTACATGCAGGCCATGAGCGCGGGCCAGCGGCTCGCGAACCCGGGCATCCAGATGGACGCCCTGACGGGAATCAGCGTAACGGAGGCGTCTCTGGGCGAGTTCGGGCGGGCCAGGCACATCGTGCTCCACGGCATGGGCATCTCCGGCGCCGGCGACGTCGTCCAGCTGGCCACCCTTAAGCGCTCCCTGGGCTTCGTCGAGCGGATGGCGAACCAGCACGACGACGCCCTCGGCCCCCTGGGCGAAGCCCTGCGACTCTTCCGGGAAGCGGGCGACGACGTCGGAGCGGCCTGGACCCACCTCGATCTGGGCGCCTGTCACAAGCGGGCGGGCCGGTTCGCCGAGGCGGCGGCCTCCTTCTGTTCCTCGGTCGAGCGGTTCGATGCGCTTGAGTGCAAGCCCGGCATGTCCAAGGCCCTGATTCAGCTCGGGGCGGTCGAGGAGCTGCGCGGCAATGTGGAAGAGGGGCTCGACATCCTGAACCGCGCCCTCGTCATCGCCGAGGAGGCGGATCACAAACCGGGGATCGCGCTTTGTCTGAACAATATCGGCGTCATCCTGAACCGCCGGGGCATGTACGAGAGCGCGATCGAGCACTTCAAACGCGCCCACCGAATAGCGGGGGTCATCGGCGACGTGTCCCTGGAGAGCGGGTCCGTCAACAACCTGGGGAACGTCTACTGCGACCGGGGCGAGCTGGACCTGGCCAAGGAGTCATACAAATCCGCCATCCAGAGCCAGAGACACTGCCGCAACGAGGAGATTCTGGTCGGTTATCTGGGCAACCTCGGCCTGGTGTACCTGGAGCTGGGCGAGTTCCGGAAGAGCGCGTCGTCACTAGAGGAGGCGGTATTTCTCTTCTCGAAGGGCAACAACCGCTTCGGCGAGGCGGTTATGCTCTCCAACCTCGCCGCCGTGTACATCGAAATAGGCAAATACAGGAAGGGGATGGGGCTTTGCGAACGGGCGCTCTCCATCTTCCGGGAGCTGGACACCTCGTGCGCCACCGCCGAGACGTTGTCTAATCTGGGGTTCGCCCGCTCGCGCACAGGGGAGCACGAGCGCGCCGAAGAGGCCCTCGAGGAGGCCCTGAAGCTGCTCAAGGGGATCGAAGAGCCGAACATGCACGCACAGATTCTGGTCAAAAAGGCGCAGGCCGAGGCGAACGCCGGAAAGGTTGACGGGGCGCTGGCCACGACGCGCAGGGCCCTGGGCATCTACAAGAAGCTGGGCCAGGCAAACAAGGTCACGTACTGCCAATCCATTCTGGCCAGGCTGCACGGCCTTTTGGGGAAGACGGAAGAGGCGGCACGTTTCATCGCCCAGGCGGAAGCCGGGGTGGAGGGGATGCCGGATTCGGTGGAAAAGCTGAAGTGCCGGCTGAACCTGGGGGCCGCGCTGCGAATGCTCGGGGACCGCCGGAAGGCGTACGATTACCTGCGCTCCGCGTACCTGGGGTTTCTCAAGATGAACGCGGCGCCGGGGCTGGCGCAGTCCCTCGGTGAGCTGGGGCTGCTCGCCCGCGATACCGGCGATTTCCCCCAGGCTGCGGCGTACCTCGTCGCCGCGGTCGGGGCGCTGGACGCCCTCGAGGGGCATCCGCCGGAAAAAGAGATCATCGCGGCGGCCCTGGACGAGGCGCGGGCGGCCCTTACCCGGGAAAAACAAAAGCCGGCCGCCTTCGACCCCGCGAATCCGCCTGAGCTGGAGGATTGACCCGGGTCACGTGGTAAAAAAGCGGGCGGGCCGGTTCGCCGAGGCGGCGGCCTCCTTCCGTTCATCGGTGGAGCGGTTCGAGGCGCTTGGGTGCAAGCCCGGCATGGCCAAGGCCCTGATTGGGCTCGGGACTGTCGAGGAGCTGCGCGGCAACGTGGAGGAGGGGCTCGACACCCTGCGCCGCGCCCTCGCCGAGGAGGCGGATCACAACCCGGGGATCGCGCTTTCCCTGAACGACATCGGCGTCATTCAGTATCTTTAGTGGTTCGAACCGCTATTCGTAAAGCGCCTTTATCTCCCCCCAGCTTCCCGTTTCAACGCCCGTCGCGTCCTCGAACATCACCGCCAGCGTATCGTCCAGGATGTAACCCCGAGCGTCAGGGTCCAGAGGGTACCATACGCCCGGCGACACGGGGGGACCGATATCTACCGGACCGTAGTCGCCGCCGTCGGCGGTGTAAGGCGCCAGGTGTACGTCGGTAATATCGCCCATGAGGTCTTTCGTGGTCAAAACACGGGTTTGGCCCGGACCGAACTGGCCGTATACGCTGAAGTCCACCCGGCTCCCGGGTATTTCCACACCACCGTGGGTTAACCAAACTTCGCCGAACTCGACCTGGTGGCTGCCGCTGCGGACGGCTATATTAAAGTAAGCGGCATCAACGGTGTTGACGAAAAGGAAAAAACCAACAGACATAACGACCGCCGGTAACGAAACGATATTCCCCTTCATAGTAACCGACCTCCTCTTCGTTTTTTAACCACCTCTTAGTGTATGGACTTTCACAAATATTCTATAAGTAATTCACCTAATAATCAACGAATTATTATCGAGCGGTTTCCTCTCCCAGGGGGAGGAGCAATTGCTCACGGGCCGGGGTGAGGGGCAAAAACGGCGGGGATAGAATCCCCGCTCTACATTCGTGCGAACCGCGGTGGATGACCGAACGGGCGGGTGTGGACACCCGCCCCTACGTCCAACCGCGAATCCGTCCCGTAGGGGCGACCGTCCACGGTCGCCCGCGGGCGGGTCAAGAGCCCCGCCCCTACGGGTCAGTTGCGAATCGCGCGTCAACCTCGTAGGGGCCGACCTTTAGGTCGGCCCGCAGTCCACCTCTCCCCGTGGAAGCGGCGCGCCGACGTGGATGGGGGTGAGGGCTGCATTAGAAAAAAACGGCGGGGATATGAATCCCCGCCCTACTGTGTTAAGGCGGGGCCAATAAACCGGCCCCCTTT
>JAPLSK010000331.1 GCA_026398675.1 bacterium
TCCCCAGCCGGCGATGACCCCCGAACGCCAGAGCGCCTCCACGGGGTCCGGATGCCAGGGTGCCGGGGACTCGGCGGTTTCTACTTCCGGTTCGGGTTCGGCGGTTTCGGTCGTCGTCGCGGATTCGGTGGTTTCAGTCCCCGGTTCGGACTCCACCGCTTCACCAGCCGGTGTGGACAGGACGAAATCCGACTCCCCTTCGGTTGGGGCCGTTTCGTCGTCGGGGACGGGGGGCTCTTCGGCCGCCAGGACCACGAGGAACGGTCCCGCGAGGAGAAAAAGAATTAAACTGAACGGACGGGTCAAGGGGGCTCCGGGCTCGGTCGCCGGACGGGTTTCGTGGACGTAAGTGCCTTTATTTTAAATAAAATCCGCCTAAAGGTCAAGGCGCGGCCTTCGGGATATGTGCTACATTTTCAACTTGTTGCGCGATTTCTTTTCACTACCGGATGCCGCGCTGATAGAATCGCCCCGGGCGCCGGTCGCTCCGTGTTGAACCGGGGGCGTTACACGGGGTATAATCGGGGGGTCGCAACGGGGAAAAGCGGTGCAAGGTGGGTCGTAGGATAGACGTCCGGCCGTGCGGTTTCGTTCGCCGTTTCCCCGATCCGTCAAACTACCAACCGTTCGAGGACCGATGGGTTCCGTAAAAGCCAAGCACGCCAGGGCCGATGTGTTAACCCGGATCGGCGGGTGGTTTCACCGCCTGTTCCAGCGCCCCGTGCCCGAAACCCTGGAGAGCGGTCTCGACCGTCCGGGGGTGGAGGCGAAATCCAGGGCCCGCGACCATGCGGGTGCGTTCTCCTGGCGGTTGGCCTGGATAACCGTTGTCGTCTCCAGCTTCTTCATCCTGGGGTTGGGGCTCGGTCTGGTGCACGCCTTCTCCGGCGGGTTGCCGAAAATCACCGGGCTGTGGCAGTTCGAGAGCTATCTGCCCACCGAGGTTTACGACGACAACGGCGAGCTGATCGCCACCTTCCTCGTCGAGCGACGTTACGTCGTGCCGATGAGCGAGTTACCGGACAACCTGGTCCAGGCCACCCTGGCCATCGAGGACCAGCGCTTCTACGATCACTGGGGAATCAATTTATGGCGCACCGCCAAGGCCGCGCTCATTGACGTGATGGCCGGCGAGAAGCGCCAGGGCGCCTCGACCATCACCCAGCAGTTGGCGCGAAACTACTTCCTCACCCTGGAGAAGAGCTGGGTGCGCAAAATCCGCGAGGCCATCCTCGCGGTCCAGATCGAAAAAGCCTACACCAAGGACGAGATACTCTACTTCTACCTGAACCAGATCTACTATGGGCACGGGTGCTACGGGGTGGAGGCCACCTCGCGGTTCTTCTTCGGCAAGCACGCGCGGGACCTGAGCCTGCCCGAGGCGGCGCTCATCGCCGGGCTGCCCCAGAACCCCGGCGGCTACTCGCCGTACTACCACCCCGAGCAGGCCAAGCTGCGGCGCAACACGGTCCTTCTGATGATGGCCGACGCGGGGTTCATCACCGAGGAGGAGCGGTCCTGGGCGGCGGCGCAGCCCATCGAGCTGGCCCAGCGGCGCCGCACCCAATCGTCGGCCCCCTACTTCGTCGAGTACATCCGCTCCGAGCTGGAGAAGGAGTACGGCTCCAACGCCGTCTATCAGGCCGGGATGAAGGTCTACACCACCCTGGACCTCCGGATGCAGGAGCTGGCCGAGAAGCACGTGGCTCAGGGGCTGGAGAGGGTTCAGGAGCGCTGGGGCTACAAGCCTTACCCCCGCAAGGACAATCTCAAGATAGAGGACCTGGAGCTGGGGCAGATCCGCTCCGGGATAGTCACCAAGCGCGACGACGAGTTCGCCTACGTGGACCTGGGCGGCGGCATCACCGGCCGCATTGACATCACCCCCCTCTACTGGCACTGGCCCAATCCTCCCGAGGTGGAGATTCAGGAGGGCGCCGAGATAGCGGTCAAGGTGACCAGCCTGGTGCGCTCCACGGGCCGGGTCGAGCTGTCCCTGGAGAAGAAGCCCTACCCACAGGCGGCGCTGGTCTCCATAGACCCTCGAACGGGCTTCATCAAGGCCATGGTGGGAGGGTCGGACTACGACGAGAGCCAGTTCAACCGGGCCGTGTACGCCCGCCGGCAGCCCGGCTCGGCCTTCAAGGTTTTCGTCTACACCGCCGCCATAGACAACGGCTACACCGCCGCCGACACCCTCCTGGACAAGCCCTTCGTGGTCAACGCCGACGGCGTGGTCTGGGCCCCGCACAACTACTCCATGGGATCCTCGGGCAAGCCGATGACCATCCGCACCGCCATCGCCATGTCCATCAACCTGGTGGCGGCGCGACTGATTCTGGAGTTGGGCATCGAGCCGGTGCGCACTTACGCCGAACGCATGGGCATCCGCACCCCCATCGCCCACACCTACTCCATCGCCCTGGGTTCCTCCGAGGTCACCCCCCTGGACATGGCCAGCGCCTTCGGCACCTTCGCCACCTTGGGCGTCCACGTCGAGCCCACGGCGATAAAGCTCATCAAGGACCGCGACGGCAACGTCATCAAGGAGAACATCCCCCGGGCGGAGGTGGTCCTGCGGCGGGAGACCGCCTTCATCATGCGCTCCATGTTGCAGGGCACCACGACGGGCGGCACCGCGGTCCGCGCCGGTCGCACCCTTAAACGCCCCTGCGCCGGCAAGACCGGAACCACCAACGAGGCCGGAGACTGCTGGTTCATCGGCTTCGTCCCCCAGCTCTGCACCTCGGTATGGGTCGGCTTCGACGACCACACCTCCCTGGGCTACGGCGCCACCGGCGAGTCCCACGCCGTACCCCTCTGGAGCGATTACATGGCCGACGTGCTCCAGACCTACCCCGTTGAGGAGTTCTCCGTGCCCGAGGGGCTGAAGCTACAGCGTTACGTGGTCTGCGGCGATTCGGGGCTTCTGGCCAACCCCGAATGCCCGAAAAAGATAGGCGAGGATTTTATTGACGGGACCGCGCCCACGGCGTACTGCGACCTGCACGGCCCGGGGTCGCGGGACTTCATCGCCCACGACGCCGCCTTGTCCGCCGGCGAGGCCGTCCCCGAGTACGGTTACAGGTACGACGAGAAGCCGAAGTAGGCCGGACTTGGTGGAGAGGTTGGAAGACCCTGCGTGTGGCCTGAATACCGCGGGGGATGTGGATTGGGCCTGACTCTGGTCGATTTGTGCGAGGCGACCGTTCGAGGTGGACGCGGTGATTATGGCGTCCGACCCGCCGGAGCGGGCGACCGGGTTTTTTCCCGGTTGCGGCGGGCCCGCGAGGCCGACGTCTGAGGAGCTGCATGCGCTTGTTCCGGGACGCCGCCTTCCCCGCGAACAAGTTCGAGGCCCCCGTGGGCGACGGCCTGGTGGCGCGTCTGCGTGCCGCCCAGAACTCCATAGACCCCGCCGTGACCCGGGTCGTGGTGGACCTGGAGGCCGGCGTCTCGGGCTACACGGTGGGCGTCACCGGCGCGGCGCCCTCCTGGTCGGTCAACCTCACCTTCATCCCCGCCGGTGATGTCGTTGCGGTGGAGCCCGAGGCCCGGCTCATCGAGGAGGAAACCCTCGAGCCGCACGCACTCTCCGGAGAGGAGCCGCCCCCGGAGGAGACCCTCGTTTTCGCCGCCAGCCCCACCCCGGTGCGCGAATCCCCGTCCGAGAACGCCCGCCGGGTGAGCGAGGGACTGGCCGGGGAACAGGTCGAGGCCGTGGCCGAGCTGGGCGGCTGGCGCCTAGTCATCCTCACCGAGCAGGACGGCCTGGCCGGGTGGGTGCCCTCCTCCTCCATCGTCACCGAGGGGAAGGTGGAGCGCGACGACGGCACCGTGCGGGCGGTGCCCAATCCACGCACCCCTCCCCCCGGCACGCCGCAGACCCCCCAGCCGAACCAGGCCCCGCTGCGCACCGAGGCCAGCGAAGGTTCCGCCATCATCGCCCATCTATCCGCCGACACCTCTTTCCAGGCGTACCGCCGTCGCGAGGGCTGGTACTTCGTCCGGCTCGAGGACGGCCGCGCCGGGTGGGTCGCCGCGCGGTACGTCGAGCTCGAGACCGCCGGTCCCGGTGAGGCCTGGCGTCAAGCCGTCGTGGCCTCCGCCGAGAGCTATCTGGGCTCGCCCTACGTCTGGGGCGGCACCTCGAGCTCGGGCTTCGACTGCTCCGGCCTCGTGTGGCGCGTCTACAAGCAGAACAGTATAGAAGTTCCCCGCACCGCCGGTCCCCAGTACCGCGAGGGACGGCGCGTCACCCGCGGCGAGCTCATGCCCGGGGACCTGGTTTTCTTCTCCACCTACTCAGCCGGCCCCAGCCACGTCGGCATATACGCCGGGAACGACCGCTTCATCCAGGCCGACTCTTCCGACGGCGTCCGATACTCCGACCTGGACGGCGTGTACTGGCGTGACCACATCTACGGCTACTCCCGCTGGACGCCGTGAGCGAGATCGAACTCAGTCACCGCCACCCCATCCAACGCTTCTCCGGCTGGGCCGGCCTGGCCCTTATATGCGTCCTGGTAGGCGTCACATTCACCTACTTCGCCTACACCTACCGGTTCATCATCGGTCTGTTGGCCTCGGCGGCCCTGATAGCGCCCGTCGTGCTTTTTCTCGTCTTCGCCCACGAGAAGGCGAGGCTGTGGTGGGCGAGGATTATGGTCGCCCTCATGCCCCTCGGTCTTCTTTTCCGGTTAGGCAACGACGAGTTCTACATCACACCCGCGCTCTTCATGTTCCTCATCAACCTTTTCGTGATAGTTCTCGACAAGCTGCAGGGATACGAGGGGGAGAAGCCTAAACCCACGCCGCTCGCCAAGCCGCTGGGCATCTGGCTGTTCACGATCGTCTTCTCCACCGTCGTCAGCCGGTACGCCGTCCACGGGTTGCTCGATCTCATCCCCCTCCTTCTGGCCTCCACGGTCTACGTCTACGTCCGCCTCTACATCCGCGACGAGCGGGAGCTCGAGAGCCTGATAAAGGCTTTCACCGTGGGGGCCTGCTTCTCCCTCGGCTCGGGGTACTTCGAGCTTGCGAAGGGCGTGACCTACACGGCGGACCTGAGCCACGAGAGCCAGTCCGTAACGATGTACTCGGACGTGTTCCGGGTTGACGGGAGCTTCTACGGACCCAACTCCTTCGTCTACTTCAGCGCGTCCTGCGCCCTTTTGTACAGCGTCATGTTCTTCTACTGGCGGAACTGGCGCTGGAAGATATTCTCGCTCGTCCTGGCGATTTCAGGAGCGGTGCTCTCCATCTTCACCTACTCCCGAAGCGGCGTCGTCGGTTTGGCGGCGGGAATGGGATTTCTCATACTGGCGCTCGTGCCTCCCAAAAAGCGCAGGAAGCTCTACCTGATCCTCATCCCCCTCGCGCTGGCGGTGGCCGCCGGTGTCTTGATACCGGTAATGGGGGCCCAGTCCAGGGGGACGGGGCTCGTTGACCCCCAGGAGCTTCAGCAGTCGACGGTGACCGCGGACTCGGCGGGGCAGGTGGCGGACGTGATTTCTTCGCTTGCCAGGCCGATAATGTGGTACTGGTCGTTCGAGTTCTGGAAGACGAGCCCGATATGGGGCATCGGCCACTCGAACTTCGAGGGGTATTTCAATCTGGTGATGCCCGATATGTTCCGCATGTTCGGGTTTTACCCAAGGCACCCCCACAACATCTTCATCTATGCGCTTCTCTCGACGGGGCTCATCGGGCTCGGTTGTCTTATAGTCATCCTCGTCAAGCTGGTCAAGTTCACATTTTCAGGCATACGGCACCGGGGGACGTTCATCGGCTACCTATCCATCGCCCTCGCCAGCATCTGGCTTCTCACCTTCATCCAGGGGATGGTAGACGCGGTCTTCGTCCTCCCTCTGACCCTGCCGTTGGCCGGGTTCTTCTTCTTCTTCCTGGCGTCCTCCACCTTCGTGATGGACGCGGTGAAGGAGCGGCACGCCCGGGAGAAGATGGGCCCCAGCAGTCTGCCCGCGGATGGGTCCAGCCCTTCCGGGATGGATGAGCCATCCGGGTAAACCGCTTGACAACGCAGCCCGTCCCCTGCTAGCGTATCCACTACTTTTACGGCTTCGCCGTCGCAGGTACGCCGAGGGCGTTACTCTGTTTTGCTGGGGCATTACTCGGTTTGCCGGGGGCATAGCTCGGTTCGCCGGGGGCGCAGCTCGGTTCGCCGGGGGCATAGCTCGGTTCGCCGGGGGCGTAGCTCGCTTCGCTCGGTTCGCTCGTTTCCGCGTGCGAGTAAGTTTGGTAAGACAAGGGGAGACAAGGGGTTTAAACCCCTTGTTCCACCCCTTGCCTCAAAGGGTGCGATGATGGCGGAACATGGTTCCTCCGGGACAACCTACAAGGACTCGCTCAACCTGCCGGTCAGCGATTTCCCCATGCGGGCCGGCCTGCCTTTAAGGGAGCCGGAAAGACTGGCCCGCTGGGAGGAGCAGGGTATTTACGCGCTGCTGCGGGAGAAGGCGGAAGGGAAGCCCCCCTACATCCTCCACGACGGACCGCCGTACGCCAACGGCGAGGTTCACGCAGGAACCGCGCTGAACAAGATTTTGAAGGACGTTATCGTCAAGTACAAGACGATGCGCGGCTTCAGCGCCCCGTACGTGCCCGGCTGGGACTGCCACGGCATGCCCATCGAGCATAAGGTGTCTCAGAAGTTGGGCGCGAAATTCCGCGAGATGTCCACCCTCGACGTGCGCCGGGAGTGCGGAAAATTCGCGCTCGCGTTCGTGGACACCATGCGAACCCAGTTCAAGCGCCTGGGCGTCTTCGGCCTCTGGGAAAAGCCCTACCTGACCCTGGACCGCGATTACGAGGCCACGGTGCTCGACGCCTTCCGGGGGCTGGTGGAGAAGGGCTACGTGTATAAGGGGCTCCGCCCGGTGTTCTGGTGCGCCACGTGCGAGACGGCGCTGGCCGACGCCGAGGTGGAGTACGCCGACCACGCGAGCCACTCCATCTACGTCCGCTTCCCGGTGGTTCGCGACCCGGACGGCGTCTTCTCCGGGAACCTCGACGGCGCCGGCGCCCTCATCTGGACCACCACCCCCTGGACCCTGCCGGCCAACGTCGCGGTCGCGGTCAACCCCCTCCTCCCCTACCTGGTGGTGGAACATTCGGGCGAGCGCTACCTCATCGCCGAAGGGCGGAGCGGAGAGGTCTGCCAAGACCTGGGGTGGAGCGACGTCAAGAAGCTGCGTACGTTCAAGGGCGAGGAACTGCTGAACCTGGTTTGCCGCCACCCGTTCCTGGAACGGGATTCTGTCTTCGTGCCCACCGATTACGTGACCCTGGAGCAGGGCACGGGGCTGGTCCACACCGCTCCGGGGCACGGGGCCGAGGATTTCGCGACCGGCCGGGAGTTCAACCTGCCGGTGCTGGTTCCGGTGGATCACGCCGGACGCTTCACCGACGAGGTCCCCCTCTGGGCCGGCATGAACGTCTTCGAGGCCAACGCACCCATCCTCGAGCACATGCAAGCCTCGGGCTCGCTCCTCTTCGCCGGGAAGCTCGTTCACTCCTACCCCCACTGCTGGCGCTGCAAGGAGCCGGTGATATTCCGCGCCACCGAGCAGTGGTTTTTGGACGTGGACCACGACGACTTGCGGAAGCGGTGCCTGGAGGTGGTGGGGCGGGTCGAATGGATCCCGGTCTGGGGACGAGAGCGCATGGCCAGCATGCTCGAGCTGCGCCCGGACTGGTGCCTCTCCCGCCAGCGGAGGTGGGGGGTGCCGATTCCCGGCCTCTACTGCACCGTGTGCGGCGAGCTCGTGCTGGACGCGCGGGTGGCCGCCCTGGCCCGGGATCTGGTGGCCGAGAAGGGCTCGGACGCCTGGTTCACCGAACCCATCGAGAGCCTGGTCCCCCCGGGCCTGGTCTGTCCGAAGTGCGGCGCCGGGGGATTCAGGCGCGAGACCGACATCCTCGACGTCTGGTTCGAGAGCGGGGTGAGCCACCTCGCCGTCCTCAAACGCGCCCAAGACGGCCTCGTCTGGCCCGCGGATATGTACCTGGAGGGGAGCGACCAGTACCGCGGCTGGTTCCAGGTTTCGCTCCTGACCAGCATGGCCCTGAAGGGTGAGCCGCCCTACAGCCGGGTGATGACGCACGGGTGGGTGCTGGACGCCCTAGGCCGGGCGATGCACAAGAGCCTCGGCAACGCCATCCTGCCCGACACCGTCATCGCGGAGTACGGCGCCGACATCCTGCGCTTGTGGGCCGCGTCGGCCGATTACAAGAGCGACATAAGCCTGGGGGACGAGATACTCAAGCGCAACACCGACGCCTACCGCCGCATCCGCAACACCTGGCGCTTCCTCCTCGGCAACCTCCACGACTTCGACCCCGCCGTGCACACCGTGGATGCATCCGGGCTCTTCGAAATAGACCGCTGGGCGCTGCACCGGCTGGCCGAGGTGACGGACAGGGTGACGAAGGCTTACGAGAGCCTGGAATTTTACCGGGTGTACCACCTCGTCTACAACTTCTGCACGGTGGACCTGTCCGCGGTGTACCTGGACGTGCTGAAAGACCGGCTGTACTGCTCGGCCGCGGATTCGCCCAAACGCCGGGCGGCCCAGACGGCCCTCTTCATCATCGCCGACACGCTGGCCCGGCTGACGGCGCCGATTCTCGCCTTCACCGCCGAGGAGCTCTGGGAGCAGTTGCCCGGCAAGCGCGAGGCGTCGGTCCATCTGGCCGACTGGCCCGACCGACGGCACGCCGTTTCCGCCTGGCTCGACGACGAGCTGGGTC
>JAPLSK010000332.1 GCA_026398675.1 bacterium
TAGCACATTAAAAGGGGTGCGTCAACCCGTGGGAAGATTTTTGTGTGAACAAGGAAGCGGCGGGGATTTGCCGGGGGCATAGCTCGCTACGCTCGGTTAAAATCCCCGCCCTACGTCATCGCAATCTTCCAGGCACGGGTCGGGGGGAGGGCTGCCGCATGTCCCCTCTCCCCTCTGGGGAGAGGGTTAGGGTGAGGGGTGAAGCTGTCTCCCTCTCCCTGTGGGAGAGGGATTAAAGGTGAGGGCTGCCTTAGAAAAAAGCGGCGGGGACTAAAGTCCCCGCCCTACGTTTAGGCAGCGTCGCGCCGACGGGGATGGGGGTGAGGGTCGGGGTGTAATACGGAAACGGCGGCCCGCAGAGGACTTGTCCTACGGGGTCGCCCTACATTTGAGCGCACGGCGGGTTTAGACACCCGCCTTTACAACAACCGCCGTCTCAATCCACCGTCCGGCCCGGCGGACCCGCGGCGACCGTCAACCCTAAGCGCCCCCGCCGGCGGAGGCCATGTCGGTCTTGGGGAGGAAGAATCTGGCGGGGTCCAGGTTGCGCCCCCCCTTGAGCACCTCGTAGTGCAGCTTGGGCCCCAGCGTCCGCCCGGTGGTGCCCACGGCGGCGATGGCGTCCCCCCGCCGCACTTCGTCGCCGGGATGGACGTAAACCCGCCCCAGGTGCGCGTACACCGTCTCGAAGTACCCCCCGTGGTTGAGCACCAGCTTCAGGCCGAAGTTGCCCTCGTGGTCGGCGAAGGTGACCGTCCCGTCGGCCGGGGCGATGATCGGCGTCCCCGGCGGCGCGGTGATGTCTATCCCCCGGTGGAAGTAGTTGCGGCCGGTGAACTCGCTCATCCGGTTGCCGAAGCCGGCGGTGACCCAGCAGTGCTCGCCGTCCACGGGGCGTATGCTGGGGGTGAAGCGCTGCCGGGCGGCGTCGGTGTCCAGGTACCCCTCGATGTTCCCCAGGGTGGTGGTCAGGTTCCCGGCCCGCTCGACGAGCCTCCCGATGGCCGTAATCCCCGACTCGGCGCCCGACTGGATGGCCTCCAGGGGGAGGCTGGACTCGAAGGCGCCCAGGCGGTCCTCCAGCACGTCGGGGTGCTCCAGGGACAGCGAGGGGTGGAGCTCGGCCAGCGCCTCCTTCTTCTGCTCGAGCTGGGCCAGGGAACGCTGGAGGTCCCCGATCTCCTGATCGAAGTACTCGAGCTGCGCGTCCTGGGTTTTCGTCTGCTCGCGCAGCTCCGTCAGCCGGTTCTCGTCCACCACCTTCTGGGCGTAGCTGACGCCGAGAATCACCAGGCCGGTGATTATGCCGACGGCCACGAGCCCGCCCAGCGTGATGAGCCAGTATGGGAAGCGGATGTCGCGCACGTCCCCGTGGCTGTGGGGGACGACCTTTACCGAGATGCCGCCGTGGATGAAGGTGTGGAAAAAGCTCATGCTTTGTTGCGGCCGCGGCTTACAATCAGGGTGCCGCCCCGGAGGGTGACCCGGATGTGGGTGAGCCGGCCCGTCGAGGCCTCAACGGCCTTGGTGGTGGCGGGAATCAGAACCAGGCGCTGGAAGGTGTTCTTCAGGTAGCTGGCGCCGAAGGTGTTCGAGTGCCCCTCGTCGGCTATGTAGCGGAGGGCGCGGTCGGTCACGTCCAGGTAGATGCGCTGGGTCCGGAGGAGCTTTTGAGCCTGGGGCAGGAGCTTGTCCTTGAGGATGTTGAAGCAGTCATCCTCGGTGAGGCGGCGGAAGAAGATGATCTCGTCCACGTGGTTCAAGAAGTCGGCGCCGAGGACCTTCTCCAGCTCGATGCGCACCTTGGTGGGATCGGAGAGGAAGTCGCCCGAGTCGGCGTAGCCCAGGGCCGCCTCCTTCTCAATGAAGGATCCCCGGAGCGCGGTCATGATGACGATGGTGTCGGACAGGTGGACCTGGTTGCCCGCGCTGTCCATGTTCCAACCCTGGGAGATGACCTTGCGGACCCACTCCCGGGTGTCCGGGTGGGCCTGGTCTATGCTGTCGAACATCACCACGGAATTGGGCTGTATGTGGATGAAGTTGACCAGCGTCGGGCCCTCGTTTCCGGCGAGCTGGGCCAGCTCCTTCTCGGGATCGAGCTGCCCCAGGCGGAAGTCCAGCAGGGCCCCCTCTTCGCCGAAGAAGAACTCCGAGATGGACTTGGCCATCTTCGTCTTGCCGCTGCCCGCCGGGCCGATAAAAAGAAACACCCCGTCCGGTCTCGCGGCGTGGAGATCGAACTTGCTCTTGGCGTAGCGGATGACGCCGGAGATTGTCCGGACGGCATCCTCCTGCCCGATGACCCGCTCGAGGAGAAATTCCTCCAGGCGGCGGTACTTCTCCCGGAAGTCGGCGGTGATACCCGGCGAATGGATGCCGGTCATCTCGACGATGGTTTCCTCTATCTGGGCCAGCCTGACCTGGGGCTCGTTGTCCTTGCCGCCGCGGGTGAGGTAGGTCCGGGCGCAGGCCTGGTCCAGGACGTCTATGGCGGCGTCGGGGAACCGGCGATCGCGCAGGAAGGAACCGGCGAGACGGACGCTCCCCTCGAGGGCCGCCCGGGTTATCTTCACCCCGTGGAAGGCCTCGAGCTCGGCGGCGGTGTTCTCCATCATCAGAAGCGCGGTTTTTTCGTCCGGCTCGTTGACGCGCACCAGGGCGAACCGCCGTCCCAGGGCCGGATCGTTCTCCACGTAGTTGTAGTACTGCACCGTCAGCGTGGCGGCGATGACGCTGACCTCGGGATTGACCAGAAGCGATTTGACCACGTTGGCCAGCGCCGCGTTGAAGTTGCCGTTCTCGTCAATGACGTAACGGTGGATGTCGTCCAGGAAGAGGAGGGTTTTGCCGTCGGCGGCCTCGTCCTCCAGCTCCTTGACCCGCGCGGTGAAGGAGGGCAGGTCGGTGACCCCGGCGAACATGCGGTCCGGGTGGATGTGGACCAGCCGCAGCCCCCGCAGGCGTTCGGGGACATCCCCGGCCGCCAGCCGCAGGGCGAGCTGCTCCACGATGGTGCTCTTGCCCACCCCTGGAAGCCCGATGAGCAGGGGATCGCGCTTCTCCTTGTGCAGGAGAATCTCGACCAGGTGGTCCACGTCCTTTTCGCGCCCCACCCGGGGGGTGATTTTCCCCTGGGCGGCCATCCGGGTCCAGTCATCGCCGATGGAGTCGAGGAGCGATGCCTTCCGGGCCTGCCAGACGTCGGGATTCACGGTGAGCAGATCGGCGAACCCGTCGGGCTCGACGCCGGCCTTCGTCAGGAAATCGCGCACTTTCTTCCCGCCGTGGCGCGCCAGGGACACGGTCAGGTGGTAACTCTCCACCGCCTTGGACTCTTGGAGGGTCGCCAGCGCGACGGCGCCCTTCACGACGGTCTGCGTCCCGTCGGAGAGCGGGACGTCGCCGGTGCGGGCGGGATCGGGCGCGTCGGGAATCAGCGCCTTTTTCGCGCTCGCGAGCAACGCCTCCACGTCGAGGCCCATGCCGGGGAGCCGCTCCTTCTCGGTGACCAAGATGGCCGCCAGAAGCTGCCGCGGCTCGAGGGGCTTGTCCGCCGGGACGTAGCCGTCGGCCGCCAGGAAGACGGCCTTGGATGAATCGGCGAGCGGGAGTTTCTTCAAGGCGCGCCCCTTCGTTTTTTTATGTGCTGATTGAGCTTTACGCACGCGTCAGGCCTTCTCGACTTTATGTGGCTGCTCGCCCTTTTTATCGAGCGCCGACCGATACGCCAGGAGCCAGACGATGGTCAGGGCTTTTTCCCAGGCGCGCCATCCGAAATTGAGCTGTCGGGGCTCCTCGATCCTCCAGCGCGGGGCGCTGGACCCCGGTTCCGCGGGGGGAGTTTTAGTCAATTCGTTCACGACCGCCGCGAGCGACGCCGTTTCAAGGTAACGGATAGAAGCAACTTGTGCGTGCGCAGGACGGCGCGCGGCGGCTTGGGACCCCCATTCATTCGCGGCGCCTCGGAGGGCGGTTCGGGGTGATTATAGAGGCAAACGACCCGAGGGTCAACGGGTCAATCCGCCGTCGGAACGGGCGATAACCGTTTAAATGCGCCGGAAAACGGGGTCGTCTCCGCGGAATGAAGGGTCGCTTGTAAAAAAAACGTCGTCGAAGGCGCCAAAACTGTTGTACGAAAAAACGCCTTCGCCGGTTCGGGGTGGTGCCGAGAGCCGGACTCGAACCGGCATGGGCTTTCGCCCGGCGGATTTTAAGTCCGCTGCGTCTACCCGTTCCGCCATCCCGGCAGCGGCAGGGAGGATTATAGCATCCGCCGAACGGTGTCCGCTAT
>JAPLSK010000333.1 GCA_026398675.1 bacterium
GGGCGTTGAACTCACGCTCCTCTCCGGTACCGAAGAGGCCTGGCAGACACGGGTCGGGGTGGAGGAGGGGCTGCGCTGTCTGGACCTGGACGGGCGGGGGTATCTGGCCGTGGACGTGGGGGGCGGCTCCACGGAGTTCTCCTGGTGGAGCGGCCGGGAGCTTTTGACCCGGTCCTTCCCCCTGGGGGCGATAGGCCTCACCGGTCATCACCTCCACTCCGACCCTCCCGCGCCCGGGGAGATGGGGGAGCTCCGGGATGGCGTCCGGGCCGTCTTGAGCCGGTTGCCGATGGATACCCACGGGTTACCCGTCGTCGCCTCCGGCGGCACGGCGACCGCCCTGGCGGCGATGCACCTGGGCTTGAATGAGTACCTGCCGATGGTGATTCAGGGGACCCGACTGACCCGCGGCGACATCTACGTTATCGTCCTGCGTCTAGCGGGTGTTCCCCTCGCCGAACGCAGGCGGCTGCTCCCAACCGACAATGAGCGGGCGGAGATTATCGTCGCCGGGGCCCTCGTCCTCGAGACGCTTCTCGCGCACCTCGGCGCCGACTTGGCTGACCCAAGGCTCCTGGTATCGGATTACGACCTGAAGCACGGGGCGGCCATCGAAGCGTAGGGGCGGGGCTCTGTCCCCGCCCGCGGGCGACCACGGAGGGTCGCCCCTACGCCCTAAGGACGGAACATGGCACTAAGGACACTGGCGGTGATTCTGGCGGGCGGCAGGGGCAACCGGCTGGGGGTCCTGACCGCCAAGCGCACCAAACCGGCAGTGCCCTTCGGCGGCAAGTACCGCATCATTGACTTCACCCTCTCCAATTGCGTCAATTCGCTCATCTACAACGTCTGCGTCCTGACCCAGTACCGTCCCCACTCCCTGCAGTCCCACCTCGGGCGCGGGGAGCCCTGGGACCTGAAACGCCTGGACGGCGGGCTCGTCCTGCTGCATCCGCACCCCGGCGGTGGGCTCGGCGGGTGGTACCGCGGCACCGCGGACGCCGTATACACGAACTTGCCATTCATCCGGTCGGTAAAGCCCGATCTATGCCTCATTCTTTCCGGCGACCACGTGTACAGGATGGACTACTCCGCGCTGATAAAAGAGCACGTGGAGTCCGGCTCGGGGGTGACGATGGCGGCCATGGAGGTCCCCTGGGAGGACGCGCCGCGCTACGGGATCATCGAGGCCGACGCTTCGGGGAACGTCGTGAGCTTTTTAGAGAAGGTGCCCAACCCGCCGTCCAACTTGGCCAACATGGGAATCTACGTTTTCTCGACCGGGCTCCTGGAGGAGCTGCTCGTTGAGGATGCGGGAAGAGAAGACTCGGAGCACGATTTTGGTCGCGACGTGCTGCCGCGCTGCATAGAGCGGAACGTGCCCTTCCGCGCGTTCAGATTCCGGGAAAAATACTGGCGCGACGTGGGGACGATAGAAAGTTACTGGCAGGCCAACATGGATCTCATCGCGCCCGTCCCCGAGTTCGACCTCTACGATGAAAAATCGAGGGTGCACACCGGAGAGCCTGGTATCCAACGGGTGCGTGGTGGACGGGGTCGTCGTCCGGAGCGTGCTCTCCCCCTATGTCGAGATCGGCGCCGGGGCGGTGGTGCGCGACTCGATAATTTTCTCCGGGACGGTCATCGAGGAGGGGGCCCAGGTGGACCACGCCATCCTCGACAAAGAGGTCATCGTGGGGGCCGAGAGCCTGGTGGGCGCCGGCGACGACTATACCTACAACCAGCGCTTCCCCTCGATCTACAACTCCGGAATTTCAGTCATCGGAAAGAACGCCACGATTCCGCGCGGTACTTCCATCGGGCGCAACGCCTGCGTGCTCCCCGACGTCGCCGACCCCCGAGCCTTCCACGACCGCGAGATAGCCTCCGGGGAGACGGTGGAGGGGTAGGCTCAGAGTGTTTTAATGGAATCGGCCTTTCACGAACAGCCCGCGACGGAACCGGCGCCCGAAAAGCCCGGTATTTTTTGCCAGGGGCATAGCTCGGTTCGCCAGGGGCGTAGCTCGCTTCGCTCGGTTCGCTCGGTTCGCTCGGTTAGCCGTATGGTTCGCGCTCTCGGAGCCGCGTTCCGGCGCTTCGGCGCGCTGTTGGGTTGCTTCCTGGCCGCCGAGTGGAGGCGGGAACGTACCGAGTTCAAGGTGGACTTGGGCTTCCTCGTCCTCGGCCTCTTCGTGGCGGTCGTCCTCTTCCTCATCCCGGTCCCTTCCTACGACGCCTTCGAGCTCGCCATCCCGTCCTCGGGGGAGGTCGTCCAAACCTCCATGCCGCTGGCCCAGGGTCGGCTTTTTAAAATCACGGTGAGCGGGGTTTACCGCTTTCGGCTCGGCGAGCCGTTCGGCGGCCTGGCCGACGCCCAGTTCGCCAGCGTGTCGGGCGAGTTCGACTCCCTGCGGCCCTCGGTGGTCCTGGGCGGTCGGGTGTTGTCCGCCCCGACCAGCCGGTGAGCGATTACAGCGACTTCGGCGCGCCGCGCCACCGCCTGGGCCGCCTCGCGGTGAACGCCTTCCGCTGGAACGGCGTGGCCAACCAGGGCTCCCTCCGGGGACAACCGGTTCCCTACGGGGATTACGTCGTCGAACTGGAGGTGGAGTCGCCGGACGGTCGTTTCAGCACCTGCGACTGGAACGACCCGGCTCGATTGGCGCATCTCGCGGTCCTACCCGGTCCGGATTCGCCCGACGGCCCCTTCGTCCTGGTCAGCCTCACCGACGCCGAGGGTCGTCCGCTCTTCGGCCACAAGACCCCTCGCGCCCTAACCCCGACGCTCGGCCCGGCACGGGTCGAGCTTGTGCGAAAAGCGTTCCCCTGCCTCTACTACCAGCCGGGCGTGACCGATGTGGAAGGTTACGAAAGCCCGGTGCTGGCCTACCTGAAGCGGCAGTTGAATCTGGCGCTCACCACCGCCGCCGAGATTTACGGCTTGCAGTTCGTCCCTTGCCGGGACCCCTCCGGCCGCTTCGACGCCGAGCTGGTCCGTCTGCTCACCGCCTTCCGGGAACGGTTCGATTACCCGGCGCCAACCGAGGAGACCTTCCTCGCCCGGTATTCGAACCTGGGTGGCGGCGTGCCCGGTTCCCCGGTTCCCCGGGCGTTCCTCAACCGCGTTGTCGGCCCGGAGACCTTCGCGTGGCTTGCGAGCATCCGGTTCGAGCTGCCCGGTCTCCCCGGGAAGTGGACCCTCGCCGCGTTCGACAACATCCCGACCTACGACGCCCTCCACCCCGAGCGGAGCCTCTGGCACCGTTTCGTGGACATCTGCGCCAGAATCGTCGCCGAACATCCCGACGGGCGGCCCCACCCCGGTTTTCTCTCCCCGGATGAACGGGGGGCGGTGTTGGATTACACCAAGCGCTACGACATCTCCGACGAGGCCTTCCGCGCCTTCTGCCTGGCGGTGAGCTACCAGGAGTGCGGCCTGATGCACGTTCTGGGCTCGGGACGCAGCTACCGCGCCGCCTACGACCACGGCTCGGCGACGGGGTACATGCAGCTCACCGGTGCCGTGGTCAAGGGTGGGAATTACCTTTTAGAGTACGACGACGACGGCGTCAAGCGTCGGGTGCCCTTCGGCACGCTGCCCCAGGAAACGCGATACGACCTGCGCTACATCGCCGATTTGAACCTCCAGGTGGGCATCAGCTACCTGAAGGGCCTTTTGTCCGAGCAGAGTCGCTGGAACTTCGACCCCCGCTTCCAGGATAACCTCTACCCCGGCGGCCTCTTCGATTTCACCACCGAGTGGGCCAGCCTCCTGCGGTTGAAGCTGGCCGGCGCGATGTACAACGCGGGTCCCTACGGGATCAAGGTCATCCTGCGCGACGTTTACTCCACGATTCCGCCGCCGCCCTCGGGCGCGAACGAGGCGGCGTACTACCGACAGCAGCTCGCCGCGGCCGAGGCCGTGGGCCGCATCGAAAAGGAGCTCGCGACGGAAGGGGTGACCGAGGAGGGCGAGATAGTCCTGGAGCCCACCCCGGCGTCGGTGCCCGCCGATTTCCCGTGGAGCCCGCCCCCGGAGTACGACATGGACTATCCCGGCCTGCCGGGGCTGGATTACTTCTTAGGCCCCTGCGGCGGGGACATTGAGCCGTTCCTCATCCGCTTCGCCTATGACCTGCGCCGGTACATCGCCGGGGAGTACCACTTCCCCTGCGAAAGCTACCCGGGTGGCGAGGAACGGCTGTACCAGATATTCCGCATGCTGGGTCCGTTCTGGATAAACCGGGGCGCGGGCGGCGACTGGGCCCGGGCGGCGCTCATGAAGCTGGAGAAAGAGGTCATCGGCTACGTCGGCGGCATGGAGCGCAACGTCCCCCTGTTCTGGAAGTCCGGAGAGTATATTTTCCGCGAGCGGGCGTTCGATATGCTGGCCTCCCAGGGTGTCACGCGGGCCGAACTGGGCGAGGAGACCGAGGTTTCCGGCGAGGCCGAACAGTTGGAAGAGGAGGCCTTCGTGGGCGAGGGGACCGCCGTGGAGGGAGGAACGGCCCGTGAGTGACCGCGCGGTGATTTCCCTGTTCCGTGAGGAGGAGCTGCCGCGCTACGACCTGTCCCGGGCGCCGGCCCTGGTCCGTCTTCTCGACGACCGGTTGCCCGACGTGGACGACGACCTATGGCGGCGCTGGGGCGCGTTTCAGGGCGAGTTCCTCGGCTGGACCCGGGAGCAGGCCGGGGTGAATCGGGAGTACGTCGCCGAGAGCATCGCCCGCCTGACCGAGCTCTTCGGCCACCGCGGACCCCTGGAGGGGAATGTGCTGGACGTGGGCGGCGGCTGGGGCCTCTTGCGGAAGTGGTGGAGCGTGGGTGGCGATTCCCTATTCGTTGTCCACGATCCCGCCCTGGAACGTTTCCTCAGCGGACCCCCGCCCGTCTACCGTGAGCAATACGGCGAGGCGCTGGAGCGCCCGATGACCTTCGTGGCGGGCTTCGGCGAGGAGCTGCCCTACCGGGACGCGGTCTTCGACGAGTTCGTCTGCGCCGCGACGCTGGACCACGCCCTGGACCCCCGGCGGGTGCTCGTCGAGGGGCGCCGCTGCCTGAAGCCTGGCGGGCGCACGCTGGTCATCCTGCATTGCGCGGGGCTTCCGGGGGAGGAGAGGACGCTCCGGCGGCCTTTCGGGAGTCGTCTTTCGTCCGCGCTCCGGCATCCCCTGCGGTCGTTCAAACGGCTGCTGAGCGGGTCGAAGGACCACCACCTGCATCACTTCACCGCGGAGGGGCTGACCGCCCTCCTGGAAGAAGTGGGCTTCGTTAAAGTCGAGGTCCGCCCGTACGGCGAGGGAAGCGGCGCCCTGGCCTTCCTCGCGCGTTCACCGGAGTGAGTGTGCCGCTACCGCCGCACAGCGCCTTCAACGTGCCCTGCCGGCTCGGTCCGCTGAAAATCCGTCATCGGGTGGCGGGCATCATCGCCCGCGGCGACGGGCTCCTCGTCACCGGCTACGAGCTCAACGGGGGGCGTTTTTACAGCCTCCCCGGCGGGGAGCAGCATCCGGATGAGACCGCCGCCCGGGCCCTCGTGCGGGAGCTCGCCGAGGAGACCGGCTGCCGCGCCGAGGTCGGCCCCCTGGCCTACGTCGCTGAAACCTTCTTCGCCGACCCCTACGACGCCCGGCCGATGCACCTCGTCGGCCTCTACTTTCACGCCGAAATAGACGGCGAGCCGAAGCTGGGGTTCGCCTCCCCCGAGGCCCCCGAGGCGCGGATCATGACCGAGGTCCGTTTCCGCGACCGGCGTTCCCTTACCGACATCGCCCTCTACCCCGCGGGCCTGGGCGATACGTTGAGCGCGGACTGGAATCGGGACGCGCCCGGCCGCTACCTACGCCTGCCGGCAACGGAGAATACCCTGGGGGAATGCGTCACCGGCAACTTTCCCCGGCCGGAGGGCGGGATACGCCCCCGGGGCGTGGGCGTGGTGGTGGAGGACGGGAAGGTCCTTACCACCTTTTACGGTCGCGATTGGTCCTTGCCCGGCGGCGCGGTGGAGCCCGACGAGCTGATACCGGAGGCGGTGGTCCGCGAGCTCTTCGAGGAGTCGGGCCTCGTCGTGGAGCCGCAACACCTCCTCTTCGTCAACGACAACTTCTTCATCGATCCGGTCTGGGCGCCGGAGGGTATGCACGAACTCGGCTTCTACTGGCTTTGCCGCGTCGTAGGCGGGGAGTTCAACCCCGGTCCGCACGTCGAGCGTTCCGGGGAGGTCGAGGAGAGCATCCGGCATTATTGGCGGACCTTGGAGGAGTTGCGCGGCCTGCCCCTCTACCCGGAATGGCTCACGGCCGAGCTCGAGCGCGGGGTGCGTGACGGCTGGCCCTTGGGTACGCGCTACCTCGTCTCCGGGACGGCGACCTAGCCCCCCTGCGGAAGGAAGGGCAAGGGGGTTTGCCGAGGGCATAGCTCGCTTCGCTCGGTTAAGCCCCTTGTCTCCCAGGGCGGCCCGCGTGGTATACTCACATCCGTATTTTCACCACCCTTTTCGTCTCCATTCGACCGGAGGCCGTAATGCCGCTTTTTACCAACGATCAGTTGATGCGCGTGGGCTACGATAAAGGCTTCGCCGTCGGGGCCTTCAACATCAACAACATGGAGATACTCCAGGGGATAGTGGAGGCGGCCAAGGCGGAAAACTCCCCGGCCATCATCGCGGTGAGCTCCGGGGCGTTGAAGTACGCCGGATCCGCCTACCTGGTGGAGATGGTGAAACTGGCCGCGTTCGAGACCGGTCTCCCCTTCAGCCTCCACCTGGACCACGGCAAGGATTTCGCCGCCTGTGTCCAGGCGCTCAGCGCCGGCTTCACCAGCGTGATGATTGACGCCAGTAAGCTCACCTTCGAGGAAAACGTGGCCGCCTCGAAGGAGGTCGCCGGGCTGGCCCACGCCTGCGGCTGCTCCTGCGAGGCCGAGCTGGGCCGCCTCCAGGGCATCGAGGAGCACGTCCAGGTCAAGGAGGGCGAGGCGATTTTTACCGACCCCGACGAGGCCAAGGGTTTCGTGGAACGCACCGGCGTGGATTCTCTGGCGGTGGCCATCGGCACCAGCCACGGGGCGTACAAGTTCAAGGGCGAGCCGAGGCTGGACTTCGACCGCCTGGCCGAGATAAAAAAGCGGGTTCAAGTCCCCCTGGTTCTCCACGGTGCCAGCGCGGTGCCCGACTGGGTGAGAGAGCGGGCCGAGAAGTTCGGCGCCGAGCTCGGAGGAAGTAAGGGTGTCCCCGACGAGGCCGTGAGTAAGGCCGTCACTATGGGCGTGGCCAAGGTCAACATAGACACCGACATCCGCCTGGCCATGCTCGGGGCCATCCGCGAGGTTTTCGCCACCGACCCCAAGGAGTTCGACCCGCGCAAGTACCTGGGCCCGGCCCGCGAGGCCGTCACCAAGGTCGTGCGGCACAAGATGCAGCTCCTGGGCTCGGCGGGCAAGGCCGGCCTCTACCGGTAGAAAATGCGGTTCACAATCACCATCGTATTTGCGATTCTCTTCGCGGCGGCGTCGGCGAACGTCTCCCCGGCGGAGGCCTACGCCTACCCGGTGCCCTGGGTGCCCGCCGAGGGGCCGCTCACGCTGCACTACGAATCGGGCTGGAACTCCTCCCCGCCTACCTTCATCGTCGTGGACACCCTGGGTGAGGAGGTAATCCGCTTGGTCGGGGCGAGGGTGAGCGGGGGACGGGCGGAGGGCGTCTATGACGGCTATCCCGAGATGGTCGTCTTCGAGGCTGAGTGGGACGGCTGCAACGCCGGCGGTCGCCCGGTGAATGCGGGGACCTACCTGTGCTTTGTCCGGGGCAGCATCTTCCGGTTTATCGTGGTCCGCTGAGCGCGGTTGCGCTCGTTGCGCGATGTCCGAAGACAACCGGCGGCTTGGTCTTGAAAAAACTTCACCTCCAGCTCGTGGCCCTACTCCTCCTGACACCCCTCGTCGCTCTGGGCGGGGGCGGAGAGGTTTACCCGGTGGAGGAGCTAGCCGGGGGGAGCTTGTACCTCGGCCTGGCGCGGTTCGGCGTCGCCCTGGCCGGGTCGGGCGAGGCGGCGGTGAACCCGGCAGGCCTGGCCTATGCCGAGAACTTAGACGTCATCGGCTCCGCTACCGCGGCGCCCTATCTGAACGATGCGCTCTACGCCTGCTTCGGCTTGAGCATTGTCAAGCCGATGCGCGCCGAATCGGCGGCCCTGGAGAAGGTCAAGACACTGGCCACCCTCGGCGTCAGCCTGTACCAACTGGATCTGGGAACCGTTTACGGCCGCGACGGCGATGGGAACCGGACCGGCCAGGTGTACAAAACCGATCAATCCTTGGCCTCCATCTCCCTGGGAACGCAGATCGGGGATTTCGGCGCCCTGGGATTCAACCTGAAAGTGCTGACCGTCAACGCCGGGGAACGCGCCGATTCGGGCTTCGGACTCGATCTGGGATTGATGCTGCGTCCGGGCGACCTGCGGGTGGGTCTTTCCGCCGTGAACGTCATCCCGCCAGGCGTCTCGCTGGCCGGCGAACGCACCATAGACTCCCTGATTCTGCGCGCGGGCCTGGGTTACGAGCTTTTCGGGTTCATCACACCCACGGTCGAGGCGTTCTACGTGCCCGATGCGGGGTCTTACCGCTACGGGTTCAACCTGCTCGTGGTCCCCTGGTCCTCCGAGCTGGGGCGCCTGGCCGTGGGCGGGGGGTACGATGTCGAGGGTGAGCGCTGGGGCGCCGTGTTTATGCTCCGCATGGGGTTCATCGAAGTAACCTACTCGAGGTACGAGACGGGCCTCATCGGCCTCTGCCACAGTATCCGGCTGTCCTTCTCCCTCTAGCTCCGGCACACAGAGGTGAAGCTTTGCGAGCGGGTCGAGAATCCTGTTAAAATCGCCGTGAAACGAGGTTGAGCCCCCTGACGAATCACAACCATACCAGGCCAGGAGCGGTTCATGACTGAACGGACCGGGGAACGCCGCGGGCCGTCTGTCCCCACCGGGCTGATGCTCAAGTGCGAGAGCTGCGGCGAGACCCTCTACTCCAAACAGCTCGAGGAGAACCTCTTCGTCTGCCCCAAATGCGGCTTCCACCACAAGGTCCCCGGACGCAAGCGCATCGGCCAGCTCGTGGATGAGGGGAGTTTCGAGGAGCACGACACGGGCCTCACGACCCTGGACCCCCTCGAGTTCGTGGACCGCAAGCCCTACTCCCAACGCATCGCCGAGACGATGGCCAAGACCGGGGAGACCGAGGCGGTCATCTGCGGCCTGGCGACCATGGACGGGATAAAAATCTCGCTGGCGGTGATGGACTTCACCTTCATCGGCGGCTCGATGGGCACGGTGGTGGGGGAGAAGGTGACGCGGTCGCTGGAGCGGGCGCTGACGCTCGGGATTCCCCAGGTGACTGTGTGTACCTCGGGTGGGGCGCGGATGCAGGAGGGCATCCTGTCGCTGATGCAGATGGCGAAAAGCTCGGCCGCCTGCGCCCGTCTGCGCGAGGCCCGGCTGCCCTATCTCGTAGTTCTCACCGACCCAACGACCGCCGGGGTGATGGCTTCCTTCGCGCAGCTTGGGGACGTGCACATAGCCGAGCCCGGGGCGCTTATGGGCTTCGCCGGCCCCCGGGTCATCGAGCAGACCATCAAGCAGAAGCTGCCGCCGGGATACAAGGGTCAAGACAAGGGGTTTAAACGAGCGAAGCGTAGGGGCGACCCTCCGCGGTCGCCCGCGGGCGGGGACGGAGCCCCGCCCCTACCGCCCCCGGCAAACCGAGCGTAGCGAGCTACGCCTCTAGCGAAACCCCTTGCCCTTTCGCCATGCGCAAAGCTCTCTTGGTCAGCCTTGTCTTTTTCACCCAGCTCGCGGCCCAGGGGCAGGTTACTCATTTCGCCCCGCGAACGGCGCCACCCGTTACAGTCGGTCAGGCGGTCCTCGACGAAGTGCCCTCCGCCTCTACCCTCGCCGCCCTGCGGGAGGCCGACGAGCGCAACGACTTCTTCTTCGTGGATTCCCTCGTCCCCGGTGAGCTGGGCTTTGCCGTGGACGCCGAGACCGGCTGGATCGAGTACCGCATCGCCGAGGAGCGGCTGATCCTGAACGTCAACGCCCGCGTGGCCTATAACGAAATGCGGCTCTCCGCGGACACGGTGGTTTACGAAGGGGCGACGGGGGAGGTGGAGGCCCTGGGCGCGCCGGTGCTGGTCGAGGGCAACGAGCGCGTGGACGGCGAGCGGATGCGCTACAACTTCGACACAGGCCGCGGCATCGTGTACCAGGGACGTACCGGCCTGGAGACCGGCTTCGCCACCGGCAAGAAGCTCAAGCTCCAGGGGGAGGATGTCATCCACATCTCGGACGCCACCTTCACCACCAGCGTCCGGCCAGAAAATCCGGAGTACCACTTCTGGTGCCCCCAGCTCAAGGTCTACGCCGGGGACAAGGTGGTGGCCCGGCCGGTGGTGCTCTTCATCGGCCATGTCCCGGTGATCCTGGCGCCTTTTTACTACTACCCCCTGGGCCACGACCGGCGCTCCGGCTTCCTGGCCCCCCGGCTGAGCTACCACGCGCACCGCGAGTTCCGCGTCCGCAACGCCTACTTCTGGGCAATAAACGACTACGCCGACGGCACCTTCGCCCTGGACTACGACACCACCCACGGCTGGCGCCAGGAGGTGGAGGGGCGCTATCTCTACGGCACCGAGCGCGGGATGAACTGGCTCCGCGTCATCCACGATGAGGACCGTCTGCGGAATAAGGAACAGTGGAGCTTCACCGGTCAGCACCGCCAGGACCTGCCCTGGGAAATGGACGGCCTCTTGAAGCTGGCCCTGCGAAGCGACCGCTTCTACGATCAGTACTACTCGGAGTATTTCGAGGAACGGACCCAGCGCGACCTCGACAGTTTCCTCTCCATCTCCCGTTCCTGGGAAAACTTCTCGGCCAACGCCAGCGTGGACTACACCTCCACTCTCATCAGCGAGGGGGGGACGGAGGTGGAGAGCCATTTCACCACCGAGGGGGAAGGCGCACTCGGCCCGGCGACCTGGACCGTCCCCCGCCTGAGCCTGGGCATGACCCAGACCGAGCTCTTCGGCTCGGGGGCCTTCTTCTCGACGAGCTTCAGCTATTACAACCGCCTGCGCGAGGGGACCGTCCCCTTCCGCACCGCCGGTCTCGACGCGCACGTCTCTCGCCCGTTCGGTCTCTTCCGCTGGTTCAAGTTCACCCCGTACCTGGACGGGAGTCTGGACTGGTACCGCCTCGCCGCCGACGGATCCCCGGACCTCGTCCAGCCGCTCTACTCGGCGGGAGTCGGCGGCTCGACGCGCATCTACGGCCTTTTTAACCCCGGAGAGGACGAACTCCGGCACGTCATCGAGCCGAGCGTGAACCTCACCTGGCGACCCGGCATTGACACGGAAAATGTGCCCCCGGGCGGTCAGACCCAATCCCCCTCCACCATCCTCACCCTGGGGCTGACCAACCGCCTGAAATTGCGCCAGGGCGGCGGCCTCGAGCTGGACACCGGCGCCACCGAGGATTACGGCACGACCAACCAGGCGGTCGAGCTCCTGCGCTGGGACCTCTCCTCGGGGTATATCGTTGATTCCCCCGTGCCGGTGGTGCAGCCCTGGAGCGACCTAATCAGCCGCGTGTACATCACGCCCGTCTTTGCCGACTGGTACGACTCCCAGGTCGTCATCCAGTCCCGGCACAACCCATACACCTGGGATACGGAGAGCTTCGA